>JAIRPB010000045.1 GCA_031257305.1 Azoarcus sp. | reverse complement strand
ATTTCCTCTGACACAGCGCCCCGCCCCGCCAGCGAAACCACCGAGGGCGCTATTTTTTCCCGCAACCTCGAAAGCATCCGCGCTAGTTGCTTTTCCGCCCCGCCCGTGCCGAGTCCGGTAGAAATGAACAAGACCCGTTTCACGTTGTCTTTCCAACAAGCATAGGCTTAAGTTTGCGGAAATCCCGCCAGCGATTGCGCAAATCGCTTCCTCCAATCGCCGCTAAAGCAAAAAAAGCGGGCAGCGCAAAAACCCTTTGGCGCGTACTCCACTCTCCAAACGCAAGGGTATAAGCCATAAATTGGGAGAATAGAAAAAGCAATAGCCACCCAAAAACAGGATTAAACCTAGCAGGGCGCACCCCCTGCCAAATTGCCCAAAAAATACCGGGCAAACATATGACCCAGAGTACGACGCCGGGATAATACAGTTCAGAGGGAGTCCCAACGAGGCCGGGATAAATCGCCACCCAGGGATAGGGCGCAAAAAGGGTATGCACGGCCGATTTGACAAACACCAACAGCACGTCCGCCGTTGGCGCGGCCTTCAACTGGCTGATTAGCCCATCACGGGTATCGTCAGTGCCCATACGCACCTTGTCGCTGTAGATCGAAATTTTATGAGCGTTTTTTTCTACCGAAGCTAAAATGCTTTCAGCATTCAACTCGTTGCCGGAATACAGCGATTGAAAGAATATTCCAGACAAGAACAATGCCGCCAACATATAAACAGCCAACATAGATGCCGACTGCGCTTGCCGACGTCCTATAAAATAAACAGCTATTGCCCCAGATGCGCATAAACCGCCAATAAAAGCACCATAGCGCCCAATAGATAAGAGCGCCGCCCAAAATACTAACCACGGAACCCATTTCCACCCTTCCCGGATAACACGCAATGCCATGTAAACAAACGACATCGCAACAAAACAAATCAGTGTGTCTTTGAGTAGCCATGCGGCAACCGCACCTGCCGAAGGGTCAATTAACGCCAGCCCTCCGGCAGCAAGCGCCACTTTCCGGGACGCGCCCAGCGCCAAAGCAATCCCAAAAGCCGCCACGGGGAAAAAACCTGCCCAAATGGCGTTAGAAAAAATCACGACGCTGTCCGTAACGTCCGTCAGCCAAAACCACAACGCAATATAGTAGGTGTAGAGATAGTCAGTTGAACCAATCACGTGAGCTACTGAAAATGCGTGTTCTGCCCTCCACAAAGGCGGCTCGGTTTCTTGGGACGCATCCCCGTACCAATCTCTAAATGTCAGGCAGAGAGGAGAACTTGACGTAGCACAAAGTCGACTCGTCTCCTCGCTATGTTCATATAAACCAGTGAGACCTTTTAATTTGTACTCTAAAGGGGAAACAGCCTCCCCCTGCCAATGCAGGGCAATAGCGCGGGCATTTAGGTTATAGCTCACGGTATCTGGCTGAATAACGCGCCATTGGGGAGTCAGCTGGAACAGCCCTATCTTGATAAGCGCGGCCACCAAGCCCAACCCAAAAAGCCACATCGCCCGGCATTTTTCGCCCGACGGGGCCGCCAAATAAGCCCATGCGCCCACAAGAACGATGCAGACAAGAAACATAAAAAACGCTTTTAGGTTCACCTCTGCAAAACCTCCAACGTTTTTGCTGCCATCCGCTCCACCGAATACTCTGTTTCAATCCGATGCCGCGCCGCCCTCCCCCGCTCGGCCAACGCCTCACGCGGCAGCGCCGCAGCTTCCTGCCAAGCCCGCGCCAGAATTTTTTCGTCCCCCGGAGGAACTATCCAGCCCGTGCCTCCCACGATGCGCGCGCTATCCCCAACATCTGTCACCGCGCATGGCACGGAACAGGACATCGCTTCCGAAATAGCATTTGAAAACCCTTCGCTAGAGGATGAGGAAACGGCAATATCAAACGCGCTATAAACCGAAGGCATATCCTGCCGCTCACCTGCCCAAAGAACAGCCCCGCCCAATCCCATTTGGGTAGCTAGGGTACGCAACCCCTCACCAATAGCCCCTTCCCCCACACAGACGAAACGCATACGCACCGGCAAATCGCTTGCCGATGCGGAATCAATACATAACTTAACGGCTCTCAAAAAAGCGGGGTGATTTTTTATCGGGACTAGCCTCGCCGCATAGCCCACGAGAAATACATCTTCCGCAACGCCCCATTCCCCGCGCAGCCGCTCCCGCCCTGCGGGGTCAAAAACAAAGCGCCGCGTATCAATACCGTTTTCGATGACGGAGCACTTTTTTTCTGGATACCCCATGCCAACATAAACGCCCAATCCCGCCAACGAATTGCACACAATGTGATTCGCAAAACGCGCTAACGCAGCAGCAAGCCGGGACTCCACCCGCTCAAGACGGCCATAGCAACTCAAATTTTTATGGGACAGGGACACGCGCATGCCCCAGACAATACGGCGTATGCCCGCCAGACGCCCTGCCCACAAACCTAGGATATTGGCGGTTGTCAGAAAGCTATAGAGCACATCTGGACGAAGGGCGGACAGCGTTTTCCATAACCGCCCAAAAAACGCAACCGCATCCCAACGTCCGCGTTTCCCCAAATCGGCTACGGGTACGCCAGACTTGGCTAATTCATCACGCAACGCGCCGCCCGGATAAAACGTAAGCACCGTCACCGTCTCACCGCGCGCATGCAACACCCTTGCCAGCGTAACCAATTGCTGTTCGGCACCGCCTATTTCTAAGGAGCGAATTAGAAAAACAATGCGCATTCATATCCCCGAAAATACAAAATACATAATAGGAACTTTGCGAACGCATTGCTCTCAAAATGTTGCTTATAGAAATCCACCGCAAAAATAGCCAAATCATGTGCCTATAAACTTACGGAATATAGCAGACAATTACGGCCGCCGTTTGAAACCAGCAATCATTAGCGACAAACATTCATGTCTGCCGCTATCAATAAATTTGGAAGGGGCCTACGCCCCTTCCGTCATCGCGATGACGAGCTTCTGGATTGCTTCGCTACGCTCGCAATGACGTCTGGGGCGGCTCATTTTTGCGCGCCGTAGGGGCGGGTTTGAAACCCGCCCTCGTCCTAGCATCGATACCCGTTTTGGATTAGCCACGGTCTGGGCGGGTTTCACAGTTTGGGCGGGTTTGAAACCCGCCCCTACAGCCAGGGCTGTGGGATAGTGCCCATACCTGCTTCACCCAAATCTCGCCCCGTCATTGCGGGAAGCGAAGCGACGAAGCAATCCAGAATGGCCGGAATAGCCGCAGCATGGATTGCTTCGCTACGCTCGCAATGACGGGCGTGCTGTGATGGCTTGACGGCGGGGACGGTATCTACAGCGTGGGGCGGATTCCCTGAAACCCTCTCCCTCCGGGAGAGGGTGGCGCGTAGCGCCGGGTGAGGGAGCGGCGCCGGAATGGGCAGCGGTCCTTCCCTTGCCCCGTTCCCTCACCCCCGGCCCCTCTCCCAGAGGGAGAGGGGGGTTATTTGGCGTACCCCGGTCGTCAGAACTCAAACTTCATCCGCACGCTGCCCGTGACGCCTTCGCGCCGGCCGGCGTAGCCTTGTATGCCCAGTTCCAGCGAGAGCGGCGAGGCCGCGGCAGGTTTGAGGACGAGGCCGAGTTCCGCCGCGCCCGTGTCGCCTTTCAGTTTCGGCGCGTCGATGTCGTAGCCGTTGGTCTTGGCTTTCGCCTTGCCGTCGAATTCATGCTCCCACGCCAGCCCGGCGTAGGGGGTGAGGCGCTCGTTCACGGCGTAGGAAAAACGTCCGCCGAGTCTTACGCGCGTGGAATCCGCATCCTCGAATTTCACTTTTTCGCCGGTGGAAAGACGAACTTTGTCGCCTTCCTGCCTCGTCCAGAACGCTTTGCCGTAGAGGTCGAGCGCGGATTGTTCCGTCAGCTTCCAGACATAGCCCGCGCCCAGATGCGCGCTGGCGTAGGCGGAAGAGGCGTCGTACTTTGCCGCCACGCC
>JAIRPB010000072.1 GCA_031257305.1 Azoarcus sp. | reverse complement strand
GTCTCACATACCTCGTCAGACTCAAAGAATAGGACCTGCGCACAGCCTTCGCCCGCGTAAATTTTGGCGGGGAGGGGCGAGGTGTTAGAAAATTCCAGAGTCACAAACCCTTCCCATTCCGGCTCAAAAGGCGTGACGTTGACGATGATGCCGCAGCGGGCGTAGGTGCTTTTGCCTAGGCAGACGGTGAGCACGTTGCGCGGGATGCGGAAATATTCAACCGTGCGGGCCAACGCGAAGGAGTTGGGCGGGATGATGCAAATGTCTGATTCGATTTCAACAAAAGATTTGGGGTCAAATTCTTTGGGGTCTACCACGGTGGAATTGATGTTGGTAAAGACCTTAAATTCCCGTGCGCAGCGGATGTCGTAACCGTAGCTGGATGTGCCGTAGGAGACGACTTTTCGCCCCTCAACCTCGCGTACCAGTGAAGGCTCAAACGGTTCAATCATGCCGTGCTCAGCGGCCATGCGGCGAATCCAGCGGTCGGACTTGATGGACATGGCGGCACTCCCGATTCGTGAAAAGCGCGTAGTGTAACGCTGTAGGGCTTAAATATGCGCCCCGCGCAAACGTCCTGCGGTTATTTTGTATTCAAGCAGACGGCATTCCAGCGGACCATTGAAAAGCGGTGTGCGGCGGCTGGCTTTCAGCCCAATGGTGTGGGGCAAGTTGGGGTCGGCGGTAAGAAAATAGCAGCGCCATCCTGTCCAGTGCTGTTTAAGGGCGTCGCCGAGGCGGGGATAGAAAGCGAGGAGTTCTTCTTCTTCACCCATACGCTCGCCGTAAGGCGGGTTCGTGACCATCACCCCGCCCGTTGCGGGCGCGGTAATTTCCAGCAAATCCGCTTTTGTGAGGCTGATGCAGGACTCCAAGCCGGCGGCGGCAAAGTTTTCGCGGGCACGGCGTAATGGGTGGCCCACAATGTCTGAACCGTAAAGAGGAAGAGGCCGGGGCGGTTGCCGCCTTGCTTCTGCGGCATTGCGTAGGGTCTGCCAAGCCGTCGCGTCAAAACCGCGTAGACGCTCAAACGCAAATGAGCGCCCTAGCCCCGGCGCAATATCTAGCGCCATCTGTGCCGCTTCAAGAAGAAACGTGCCACTGCCGCACATGGGGTCAGCCAGAGGCTCGTCTGCTTTCCAGCCCGTGAGCATCAAGATGCCAGCAGCGAGGTTTTCTTTGAGCGGGGCTTCAACTGCCCCCGGCTTAAAACCGCGCTTGTAAAGCGCTTCCCCGGATGTATCGAGGTAAAACGTAGCCGTGTCGCGGGCAAGGAAGGCATGGACGCGCACCATTGGGTTTGCGGTGTCGACGCTTGGACGGCTACCGCACACAGCACGGAAGTGATCGCACACCGCATCTTTGATTTTCAGGGTAATGAATTCGAGGCTTTTCAGCGGCGACTGACGGGCCATCACGTAGACGCGGAGAGTCTCTTCAGGCGTAAACCACTTCGCCCAAGTCACGCCATAAGCGAGTCGGTAGATGTCGGACTCGCTACGGTAACGCCCCTGCCCCACACGCCACAGTACCCGAGTAGCGAGACGGCTTTCGAGGTTGGCGCGCCAACAGTCCTGCCAGTCCCCCTGCCATTCAACACCGCCGGGGACGGGACGCAAGTGACGGATACCCAGAGCCTGTAGCTCGTCCGCAAGTAGGCTTTCTAGGCCACGCGGCACGGGGGAAAAGAATGTTTCGCTCACCCTGCGTCTTACCAGAGAGCCGGTTTTAGGATAACCAGCACAATTGAGCCAAGTAGCGCAAAAACCGGCAACTCGTTGAACACTCTGTACCACTTATGGCTGTGACGGTTACGGCCTGCGGCAAAATCACGCATTAACTTTCCGCACCAAAGATGGTAGGCAGCCAACAACACGACCAGTGTTGTTTTAACGTGTAGCCAAGGTGAATTGAGGGCAAATTGGTCCAGAAAACCAAACCACAGCCACAAACCGAACACGATGGCTAGCACCCCGATAGGCGTGACGAAACGGTAGAGCTTTAGTTCCATTATTTCGAGGCGTTTACGGACAGCCTCCTCTTCGGCCATCGCGTGGTTAACGAAAATGCGGGGAAGATAGAACAAGCCAACGAACCAACTGACCACAAAAAAGATATGCAGTATCTTGACGGTCATCTGGTAGTAGTAATCAAACATGGCGCTTACACCTAGGGTTGGAGAAATTTGTTGGCCTACATCCTAGCAGAAGCGGGATTTCTGCACATTGATAGCCCTCCCCTACGCCCAGAGCTTTCCTACGAAATTGCAAACGCTATCTCTGCTTGAACAAACACTTTCTTACAATCACTACATATCCCGACAAAACAAGAAACAGCGATACGTGTTATTTTCCGTCCACGCCTGAAACCCGTGTTTCGTGGCACATCGCGCTAAGGCGCATCAACAGGAGAACAAACATGAAAGTTTATGTTAAATCATTAGCTGCCCTGCTGGCCGTTGGGCTTTTTGCCAGCACCTCGGTTTTGGCACAGCCGTATCGTGACAACCGCCGGCCTCCTCCGGGGCATGTCCCGCCGCCACCGCCGCCAGCACAGCGTGTTGACCACTATACGCCGCCACCGCCCCCCGCTGCCCACCGCCCTAACCGTCCTTGGCGGGAAGGCCAAAAGTTCCATCGCTCACCCAAATATAAATACTACGATGTTTCGACGAGGGACCGTAAACGTTACGGACTACAGCCTCCGCCCCGTGGCTACCGCTACATGCGTGCGGGTGACGATATTCTGCTCATTGCTATCGGCACTAGCATCATCACCAATATTATTTACGACGCTGTCCGCCACTAAGCGTTGAACCCTGTGTTTTGAATTGGCCGGGATAAGTTCCCGGCCATTTTTTTGCTACCCGTTTTCTTCACCGGGTTCGTCCCCAAGAAAACCGCCGCTCTGCCGTGCCCAGAGCCGTGCGTACAATCCGCCGTGCGCAAGCAGGCTCCGATGGTCGCCCTCTTCAACAATGCGGCCATTGTCAATCACAACCAAGCGGTCCATTGCCGCGATAGTCGAGAGCCGGTGCGCGATGGCCACTACAGTTTTGCCTTCCATCAATTGATAGAGACTTTTCTGGATTGCTTCTTCAACCTCGGAATCCAGTGCGCTGGTGGCTTCGTCAAGCAAGAGAATGGGCGCGTCTTTCAGCATCACCCGCGCAATAGCAATGCGCTGGCGCTGTCCGCCAGAGAGCTTTACTCCGCGTTCGCCGACGTGAGCATCATAGCCATGACGCTCTTTTGGGTCGGTCAGCGTTTGGATAAATTCGTGGGCTTCGGCTCTCTGTGCCGCCGCAATCATTTCGCTGTCGCTTGCGTCGGGTTGCCCATAGAGGATGTTTTCCCGAACAGAACGGTGAAGGAGGGAGGTGTCTTGCGTCACCATGCCTATCTGAGCACGTAGGCTCTCTTGCGTAACAGCGGCAATGTCTTGCCCGTCAATCAAAATATGGCCTGATTCTGGGTCGTAGAAGCGCAATAGCAGGTTGACGATGGTCGATTTGCCCGCGCCAGAACGCCCGACAAGCCCTATTTTTTCGCCGGGACGGATATTTAGGTCGAGATGGTCAATCACCTGCTTCGGCGTTCTGCCCGTCTCCTCGCCTTTTATGCCGTAGGAGAAACAAACTTGCTCGAAACGAATCTCCCCATGTGCCACCTTTAATTCGTGGGCATCCGCACAATCCGTAATCTGATGCGGGCGGGAAAACGTGTTAATCCCATCCTGCACCGTCCCGACATTCTCAAACAGCTGGGCCATTTCCCACATAATCCAGTGCGACATGCCATTCAGGCGCAAGGCCATTGCTGTTGCCGCCGCCAATGCGCCCGCGCCCACTTCGCCCTGCGTCCACAACCACAGTGCTGTACCGGAAATACCCAAAATCAGCCCCATCGACAGCGTATGCTGAATAATTTCGATGCCACTCACCAAGCGCATTTGCCCATGTACTGTCACCATAAATTCCTGCATGGCCGTGCGGGCATAGGCGGCTTCGCGGCCAGCATGGGAAAAAAGTTTGACGGTAGCAATGTTGGTGTAGGCGTCTGTCACTCTCCCCGTCATCGAGGCACGTGCATCCGCTTGTGCCCGCGATACTTTTGATAACCGGGGAACGAAAAACCACAGTGCGCCCAAATAGCACAACAACCAACCTAGCATGGGCACAAGCAGCCAAGGATTAAAACTACCGACCATCACAACGATGGTGGCGAAATAAATGACGACAAACACAAGGATGTCCGTCATGATGAAACAGGTATCCCTCACCGCAAGCGCGGTCTGCATCACCTTAGCCGATATTCGTCCAGCAAATTCATCCTGATAAAAGCTCATGCTCTGCCCAAGCATGAGACGGTGAAAATTCCAGCGCAGACGCATCGGGAAATTGCCTGCCAAGGCTTGATGCTTGATGAGGGTATGCAGAGAAACCACCACGATGCTGGCTAAAATAATTCCCGCCAGCAGCAACAAGCCGCTTCCGGCCTCAATCCATAACCGCTCTGGGCTAATCGTAGAAAGCCAGTCCACTACTCGTCCCAGCATGGCAAACAGCATCGCCTCAAAAGTGCCCACAACCGCTGTACACAGCATCATGGCCGCAATGAGTCCCCGCGTCCCCTCCGTGCCCTGCCACAAAAAGGCAAAAAAACCCCGAGATAATTTGGCGGGAATCGAGTTTGGATAGGGGGTAACGATTCTTTCAAAAAAACTGAACACGGCACTTCCAAAAAAATTGTGCAAACAAAAATGGCTCAACATAAATGTTGAGCCATTTCTAAGTGTACCCGCGACGCGGGTAACAGCGGCTTATCTACCTGGCCTACCGCCTGACCGTCCAGACACGGAGAGCAACGCCCCTTTGTCGACTTCGACTTGAACAGGCGCGTCAGCCGGACACATGTCTTCAGGATTAACCGTATCGCGATTCTGCCCTGCGTCCTTCGCCGTAGGTATATCTTCGCGCACAACCCCAAGCGTATGTAGCAACTGCCCCATGTTGGCCAATGTACGCGCTTGCGCAACGACTAGGTTATAACGCGCCGCCGTGTAAGCCCGTTGGGAGTTGAAGTATTCGTTTTCGCTATCGAGTAGGTCAAGCAGTGTGCGTTGGCCAATATCGAATTGACGGTGATACGCCTCACGCGCTTTTTCGGTCGACAACTGATGTTGTTGGAGATAGCCAATCTGCTCGGTCAAGCTACGGATGTCTTGGAAAGCAATCGACAGATTCTGGCGCAAATCGCGGCAGGCTTTCTCGCGCAAATCCTTGGCTTGACCAATTTCCTCGCCCGCCTGACGGGTACGGGCAACGTCTGAACCGCCTCGGAAAAGGTTGAGGTTAAACTGCAACTCAACCAAGCTCTCTTGAGTGTTGCCTTTATATCCGCCGTCTTTGGGGTCTGTGTTGTTGGCATTACGCTGAACGCCCGTGCTCGCATGCAGATTGAGCGTGGGATGATAGTTGGAACGCGCTAGGTCGCGGTTAGCGTAGCTGGCACGCACATTTTCGACTGCGGCATTGAAAGCAGGGCTGTTTACATAAGCCACACGCAACGCGGCGACCACATTCTCCGGCAACTGCACATTAGAGAAATTATCCGCAAGCGGCGACAAGGTATCAGGCGGAACCTCACCCACTAGACGCTGATAACGCACACTGACATCGTGCAGATTTGAGAGTTCGGTGAGCAGGTTGGACTCGGCTAGCGCCAACCGGCCAGCAGCTTGGTCAAGGTCTACCCGGCGGCTGACCCCGGCGTTTGTGCGGTCGTTAAGACGGTCGTAGATTTGCTTGTGGGCAACGTAATTACTCTTGGCATGGTCAACCAACTCGCGCTGGCGCTGGACATCGGAATACGCCCGAACCACTTCGAGGCTTGCCGTTTCAGTGGCGTCAAGCAGTTCGTAATAACGCATAAGGCGCGTAAATCCCATGCGCTTGACTTCGCTACTGGTAGCAAAGCCATCCCAAATCATCTGATTGAGTTCTAGGCCAACCCCGCCATAGTTCCAGTTGTCGCTCTTATCGCGGCCAGCATCTTTGTTGTCTTCCTTGCTACCCGGGTTCCTGACCCATTTGTGCCCGACTCCGGCATTCAAATCAAGGCGCGGAAGAAACCCGCCACGTGCAACATCTTGCTGCGCCGTTGCCGCCCGGTATCCGTGCCAGCGCGCCTGAACATCCGGGCTTGTGGCCACGGCTTTACGCACGACATCCAACAG
This sequence comes from Azoarcus sp., assembly GCA_031257305.1. GTDB lineage: Bacteria > Pseudomonadota > Gammaproteobacteria > Burkholderiales > Rhodocyclaceae > WRNU01. The sequence continues at coordinate 20,882 of JAIRPB010000072.1, read as the reverse complement.
CATTCTGTTGGGAACCTCGCCAAGCTCCTGCGCGTTTGATGTGCCCGAAAATACTTGCAGGGCGGAGGCTACCGCCAGACAAACTAATGTCTTCATCCTGCTCATCATGCGATCTCCATGTGGCTACAAGTCTTTCCGCGCATCGGTTGTTGGTCCAGACTTGTATGTCTAACTAAAATGTATGTTCTCGGATTGTACAGGTTGCTACGCAGAAGTTCTAGCCAGTTCGATGCCATTTTATCATCGGCGCAACGTCCTCTCTGCAAACGGGACATTTCAGCCGCATGAAACTGGATTGAAATGCCGACAAGCCCAACACAACATTCCTGCCTAGGCAATAATGACCAGTTCTGCCAGTGGCAAGTGTATACGCTAAAAAGATACTACCAAAGGTTATAAATATTAATTCGTGTCGACATTAAAGGGGTTTGTTGTGTTGCCGCAACTAACCGCCACCCATAGCAGTCCACGTTGAGTTTACAGCTTTTATTTTTAGTATGTACGTAGTAGCCTCATCCCAATATTTGCCAAATTTATCACGTTCACTTTGTTCTTTATTGGGCAATGATGGAAATGTCCTTTCATTCCATCCGTCATGAAGATGGTTACAGCGCCAACTCATGAGAAGGTATGCAGCACACCTACTCACTACACAAGGTTCCACACTTCCCCGTGGGGGGCGTGGATGGTGTGGGTTGGCATCATTTTCCTTGTCATCTTTGCGGAAAATATTAGCGGCCGCACTAACTTTGACCGCATAGAACAGATTGCCGCAAAAAAATACGATGAGAGAACGGTCAGGACAGTCAAAGAATGGCGCACCATGATCGAAAAATCCCTCCCTGCCCCTGCCCAAACCAAAATTAAACTCGCCAACGATTTCGTCAATGCCCGCATCGGTTACGAAAGCGACATGATGATTTGGGGGGTGGAGGACTATTGGACAACCCCGCTGGAGCTTTTCTCCAAACGGGCGGGCGATTGCGAAGACTACGCCATTGCCAAATACATCACCCTGTTGCTAATGGAAATCCCCGTCCAGAAGCTGCGTCTTGTTTACGCCCGCGTTAGCTTGGGGTCACGGACCCAAGCACATATGGTTTTGAGCTACTATGAAACACCAACCTCCGAGCCTTTCATTCTGGATAACCTGACAGACAAAATCTTCTCCGCCGGGGACCGCCCCGATTTGTTCCCGGTGTTCAGCTTTAACCACGAAGGACTCTGGATGGAAGGGGAAAAATCTTCTTCTGGCGACCCCAAATCACGCCTTTCGCGCTGGCGCGATGTGATTCAGCGCATGCGCTCCGAAGGATTTGACCCTGTGCTCACAACGCTTAGTGCCCGTTCGCTGCTCTCTTGGAAACGCGCAAAGCACCGTCAGGCTTATACGGCATCCCCGCTCCGTACTTGGGGCAATGCGGTAGCAAAATCCTTGAAGAGCCTGAAAAAGAAGCCTCATCCGCACAGCAAGAAATTTACAAAACAAAAAACAAAAACAGCAAAATCCCCGCCGTTGCCCTTACGAAAAATCGTTAGGTAACAGGTGCTTACCAACACTGCCAACTCCGTGCAAAACGTACTCTTTCGGAAGTCCCGGCCATGTCCCTAATAAAGCAACTCTGGATCGCCATCACAGCCATCACACTGCTCGCCTTGGGCGGCAGTCTGGCGGTGAGCACACACACTGCACGTCAGTATCTCGAACAGCAACTTGAGATTAAGAACTCTGATAATGCCAACGTACTTGCATTGGCGATTGGGTTCTTGTTAAAAGACGCCAAAAACAAGCCTCATGAAGACAAAACTCATGAGAATGAGGCAAAAGAAGAACTCAGAAAGGACCTCGAACGCTTTGCCTCAAACACGCCCGAGTCCAAAATCATGGCCGGGTGCAAAAAGGATGACCAAAATGTCGCTCTCGAAAATAAAACTCATGAGAACAAAGCAAACAGGGAACTTAGAGAGAAACTCGAGAGCATCGTCTTTACCATGCTCGAATCCCAGTTTGCCACGGGCTACTACCGCCGGATTCTGCTCGTCGATCCTGAAGACGACCGAATCATTGCCGATTGCCAAACCAGCGATTCAGGCATCGCGGGCGTTCCCAACTGGTTTGTAGACTTGGCAGATATTGAGGAACGGCCGGGCGTCGCTTTAGTCGACAAAGGGTGGTACCAATTCGGCAAGCTCACCGTGGAGAGCCATTCACGCTATGTCTATCAGGCGTTATGGAAAAACACCAAGCAATTGTTGATGTGGTTCCTTGCCACAGCGGCCATCGCCGGATTGCTCGGTAGCCTTTTGTTGAGCCGCATCACCGCGCCGCTACGCACGCTGGTGAGCCACGCCCAAGCCATTGGCGAACGCCGGTTCATTACCACGCCAGAACCCCGGACGGCCGAACTCAAAGTGGTCGTGCGTGCCATGAACGCCCTCTCTGACCGAGTACGGCAGATGCTTGCCGACGAAGCGCAACGGCTCGAAAACCTACGCCGCCAGCTTCACGAAGATACCGTGACGGGGCTACTCGAACGCCGCCAGTTCATGAACGCCTTCTCAACCCGCTTGGCCGATTCTGGAGCGCCAGCACAGGGCGCGCTGCTTATCCTGCGCGTGGGCAAGCTCAACGAACTCAACCGCGACCTTGGGCGAACCGCCACCGACAAACTGCTCAACGCGCTGGCTCAGGCACTCGGCGGAGGTTCCAGCAGTATCGGGGGGAGGCTCAATGGTAGCGACCTTGCCCTACTCGCCCCAACAGACGCAGACTTTGAATTCTCGCCGTGGGCCGCAACCGTAGCCGCCCGCATCCATGCCGTCGCAAACGAACACGCCAACGCCAGTATGCTTGCACTGGCAATCGCCGCCATCCCGTATTCCCGCAACGACGCCATAGCCACCATCCTGTCTAGGATAGACACCGCGCTAGCCCAAGCTGAACTGGAAGGCGTCCGCGGCCTGAAGATTGAAGACCTCCAAGATGACGCACGGCCCGCCCGCACACAGGAGCAATGGCGCACCCTGCTGGTTAACGCGCTGGAGAAAAATGAACTTCAGCCCAGCCTCTACCCGGTACACACGCTACAAGGCCAAGCAATCCACAACGAAATGACGTTCGACCTATCTACAGACGGCACATTGCTCAAGACGGGCGACTTCCTGCCTTGGGCAACCCGCCTTGGCCTAATCAGCCGCATAGATTTCGCCGCCGTGCAGATAGCCCTAGCACGTATCCGCAAGGGCGAAAAAGCTATTGCTGTCACCATTTTGGGACATTCGCTACAAGACGGACGCTTCGTTACCGAACTCATGACCTTGCTACGAGCCAATCCCGATGAAGTCGAGCATCTCTGGATGGAAGTCCCCGAAGAAAGCGCGGCGCTCAATTCAGACGCTTTCCACGCCTTCTGTCTTGCAATCAAACCGTTCGCCAGCAAGGTTGGCATCAAACATGCCGGCCCGCGCTTCTCAGCTTTGGGCGACCTGCACGACCTGGGCCTCGACTACCTCAAAGTCGACACCTCGTTGCTGCGCGACATCGACCAAAACAAAGACAACCAAAGCATCGTGCGCAGCCTCGCCATGCTCGCCCACACGCTTGGCTTTATCGTCATTGCGGAAGGCGTCGACCGCCCAGAACAACAAGCAGTCCTTGCCAATCTCGGTTTCGATGGCCTTGCCGGGCCATTACTGGCCTCAAAATGACGCTTACACCAAACTGCCCTACACTGTTGCGCAGACCAATTCTGCGCTCCCAGTTTCACGCTTACCTACACGGAATACATCTATGAATATCGAACAAGCACGGTTCAACATGGTCGAACAACAAATTCGCCCCTGGAACGTAACCCGCCCAGAAGTCCGCCAATTATTTATGACTGTCCGGCGCGAAGATTACGTTCCCCCGGAAATGCGCGCTCTGGCCTTCGCCGACATCGAAATCCCCCTTCCCTGCGGACAAGCCATGCTCAGGCCCCCCATCGAGGGACGCATCCTCGAGGCCATCGGCACACTCAAAGTTGATTCCGTCCTTGAAATTGGTACTGGCTGCGGTTTTTTCGCCGCGCTATTAGCCCAAAACGCAAATCACGTCCATACAGTTGACATTGAACCCGAACTCGTCCGCCTAGCGCACGACAACTTCACGCGCAACGGGGTGGATAACGTCACCGTCCATGAGGGCGACGCCTCCCAAGGCTGGCATCACAACGCGCCTTATGACGTTATCGTTTTATCAGGTGGGCTATATACCCTGCCCGAAAACCTGATTACGCAACTCAAACCGAATGGGTGCTTATTCGCCTTCATAGGCGAGCCTCCCGTCATGGAAGCTCGCGTCATCCATCGCCACGATAAAAAACCGCTCCAGAGGCACCCTCTGTTTGAGACAGTCGTCCCCATGCTACGCCACGGATTACACCCATCGGATTTCCGCTTTTAGGCACTTTTCCATTTTTAGGTACTTTTATGAAAACTCGCGTATCCGTCCACTCATACCCTAGCGCCCTTTCCCGGCACAGTTTCAAGCGAAGCTGCATCGCGGCTATTTTGCTCATGCTGACAACCCACACGGCAAAAACCGCTGATTTAGTCCAAATCTATTACGACGCGCTCGCCCACGATGCCCGCTATACCTCCGCACGCGCGCAACATAGCGCCGATCAGGAAAAGCTTGTACAGGGACGCGGCGGCCTGCTCCCTTTGGTAACAGCCAATGCGGGAGTGGGCTGGAATAACGCAAAAACAACCACAACCACTCCCAATCCTTTCACTGGCCAAAAAACCAAAACCAAAAACAGCCAGCAATACAATAGCAACAGTTACGCGCTACAGCTCGCCGCCCCGCTCATCCGTGTACAAAACTGGCTCCAATACAAAGAAGCCGCCTTGTATACAGAACTGGCTAACAGCCTCTTCGCCCAAGAAACGCAGGAACTCATCCTGCGCACGGCAGAAGCCTACTTCAACGTGCTCAATGCCCAAGACTCCCTAAACGCCATCGCGCAATTGCGCGCCGCCGCCTCCGAACAGCTCGAATTGGCGCGCACCAGCTTCAAAGTCGGCACGGTCACAATCACCGACGTACACGAAGCACAGTCTCGTTTCGATTTAGCCTCGGCACAAGAAATTGCTGCCCGAAACGCCTCTGACATCGCTAAAGAGGCACTTGCCCGCATCATCGGCCACACCCCCGAAGAACTCTCCAAGCTCAAACCCGGCATCCTGATTCCTCCCCCCCAGCCCAACGACATTGCCACTTGGACGGAAGCCGCCGAAAAAAACCATTACGGCGTACAAGCGCAGACGTTGCTCTGTGAAATCGCAGAACGCGCCCTCCAGCGCGAACGTGCCGGCCATTTGCCCACATTAGACTTGGTCGCAAGCTACGGCCGCAGCAACCGGCCTTCAGGCACAGTCGACCGTATAGACAGTAGCACGGTCGGCATACAGATTGACGTACCCCTTTACCAAGGCGGCGTCGTCTCGTCCCGCACACGTGAAGCCGCCGCGCTCAAAATCAAAGCCGACTCCGACCTTGAAGACGCACGGCGCGGCGCGGTTCTCGCGGCGCGCGAAGCATGGTTAAGCGTCACCAGCGGCATGGCCAAGGTCCGCGCGCTTGAAGCGGCACAAAACTCATCAGCCTCTTCGCTAACAGCCAACCGGTTAGGCTACAAAGTGGGAGTACGCATCAACATCGACGTGCTCAACGCCCAAAGCCAGCTTGCGGACGCCATACAGCAACTTGCCCGTGCGCGCTACGACACCCTTCTGGCCCAGCTTCGCCTAAAAGCCGCAGTGGGCACACTAAACGAAGAAGATGTGCGCGCAATCAATACCCTGCTAGAAACAAAAACGGCAAGTACCGGCTCATAACCCCCGTCCGGGCAAAACCCGCAAAGAGTTTCCCCTGCCCGCATGGGCAGGGGAAATTGTTGTGCGCCCCTATCCCTGCGGGCAAAAGGCGGCTTTCGCCTAGCCTTAATGTGCAGAATCTAACACCCCAATAATGCAAACGCTTATGCCGTGGCAAAGGTCACGCCACATTCACACTGCATTAGAGAGAATGGATAAAGAATGGGTAAAGAAGTTCGTGGACTTAAAAACGCACAGACTGATTATTGAACCGGCAGACAGCTACCCCAATAGGCCGTCATATGCGCATCCCCGTCGCTTCCCAAAAACACCTTGTCCTCAGAACCCCTTCCCCTGGCCTATCCAAACCAATCAGGGACTAACGTTTTGAAAATCAACACAAGAACGCTGCTCATCACCATTGGCGTCACCACACTCGTTACCGCCCAGGGGCTGCTTGCGGCGCTTTTCTCCATCTGCGGGAACATCACCGACAGAGTTTCTAACGATATATCAATGGCCGCCAACATCACCAGCAAACTTGTCTCGGACCGTCTGGCACTACTAAAAACCGAAAGCCAGAACACTGCGGAACTGCTTATCCACAGCCCCGGAAACATTGTCGCCCCAGAAAAAGCCTCATCCATCATGCAGAAAGCGACAATGCAACACCAACTTCTATCAATGGCACTCCTTGATGCCCACTACAAAATCGCCGCGGCCCACGGCAACATTCTCCCCGACGGTTCATATGACGACGACCCGCTTGCCCAACGCGCATACAACGGGGAAACCGTCATCTCATCTCCCCAAACGGGCAAAAACGGCATTCCGGTTATCCGTATCTTTACTCCCGTAAATAAAAACATCCTCATCTCTACCCTGCCGGGTCTGAGCATGAATGATCTCGTCACTGAATTCAGTACCCCCAAGTACGGGAACATTTTCATTCTCGACAGCGTAGGCATGCTAGTTGCTGCCCCCAATCCCGAAAACGTACTACAACATCACAACCCGGTCGAAATGGCAAAAAACCGCCATCAATATAAAAACAGCCGGGACTTTTTTGAACACCTGCTACAAAGGGAAACCGGCATTGGCAGCTATAGCTACAACGAAAAAAAATATATCGCCGCTTTTGCCCCCATCCCCGGCACAGATGGCTGGTCTGTCGTCATCTCTGTCCCGGCAGATGAAATATCCATTTCTCCCACTGGGGAGAAACTGCTCATCCTAGGCATCATCCTCACGGCCTTCAGTAGCGCGGCGGCGTTTCTTGCCGCAGGAATCGTTTCCCGCCAGATTGGCACACAGCATATCCAGCAAACGCCCGCCACGCCCCCCCCTGTTAGCAAAATCGTTAGCGAACCCATAAAAGAAGAAAACGGCAACGGGAGCGATAGCCCTACCGCCCCCCGGTGCGCCGGCCAGCAAAGGCTCAAACGAATACCGATGCCTAACGCAAAAGTCCTCGTCGCCGACGATATCCAAACAAACCTGGACATCGCAAAAGGCATCCTAAAACCCTATGGCATGCAGGTAGATTGCTGCGCCAGCGGTATCGAGGCTATTGAGATTATCCGCAAAGCCGAAACAAAATACGACGCCCTATTTATGGACCACATGATGCCAAAGATGGACGGAATAGAAGCCACCCGCATCATCCGCGAAGAAATCGGCACGGATTACGCCAAAAACATCCCCATCATTGCGCTAACTGCCAATTCAGCCAGCAGCAACGAACAAACATTTCTTGAAAAAGGCTTCCAAGCATTACTCAGCAAACCTATCGATATAAGGAAATTGGACGAAATTCTTAGAAAGTGGATACCCGTATCAGAAAACAATAATGGCCTAGCTCAAACGGGCGAGCAAAACAGCCCGCAAAACCCCGGCCTCCCTAATGAAAAAATCATCTCAACCATCACAGAAATTGACTGGCAAACGGGATTAAACCGTTTCGGCGGAGACTGGGAAGGCTATCTTTCCATCATCCGTTCTTACATCGACAGTACCACGCACCTTATCGGCAAAATTCTCAATGTCGCGCCAGAAACGCTCCCCGATTACGCAATTACCGTCCACGGCATCAAAGGCAGCAGTTTTGGCATTGAGGCAAACAATACGGGCAAAAAAGCAGAGGAACTAGAACATGCCGCCAAAGCGGGTGATTTCACGTTTATCAGCCAAAACAATCCTATTTTTATTGAACATACCCAACAGCTTCTGACCCGCCTTTCTGAATTGATAAAAGCGTCTATAAAAGAAACAGAAAAAAAGAAAAGCCGATATGCGCCAGACCAAATTTTACTCAACAATATGGCGGAAGCTGCGGCCAATTTCAAAATCGATGACCTTGAAACGGCTATGAATGCCCTAGAAAAATTCAAATATGAAACACAAGAAGAACTCATTGTCTGGCTTCGAGAACAAGTCAACCAGATGCAATTCAATGCTATTCATCAACGGCTCACACACCAAGATGAATCCAAGGATACAGCATGACCACCCAATCCCCCCCTCGGAAATCCCGGCAAATCATCACCGTTGTCGACGACAACGTGACGAATTTGAATATTTCCAGAAATATCCTTCATGGTCATTATGAAACTTATGCCATTCCATCAGGCAAGGTTTTATTTAACCTACTGGAGAAATTAACGCCGGATCTTATCCTGCTCGACATTGAAATGCCTGAAATGAACGGCTATGAAGTTATTAAAAAATTAAAAGCCAATGAACATCTAGCCAACATCCCGGTCATTTTTGTAACGTCCCGGTATGATGAAGGCAGCGAACTGGAAGGGCTTTCGCTTGGCGCGATTGACTATATCACCAAGCCGTTTTCCCCTGCGCTGTTGCTACGCCGAATTAAAAACCATCTGCTTATTGCCGACCAAGAAAAAGAACTTAAAAGTTTTAATGACAACTTGGTGCAAAAGGTAAGCCAAAAAGCAAAACAAATCATACAAATGCAGTTTGCAATTCTGAATGTCGTCGCAGAATTAGTGGAATTTCGTGACCAGAAAACAGGCGGGCACATTGCGCGTACCCAGCAATATCTTGAACTCTTGGTCGACAGAATGTTGAAAGACCATATTTACTACGACGAAATTGCAACTTGGGATCTGACTTTCCTGATTCCTTCCGCCCAACTCCACGATGTCGGGAAAATCGCCATCTCGGATACTATTCTGAACAAACCGGGTAAGCTCACGCCGGATGAATTCGAGATTATGAAAACACACGTTGCCCGAGGCGTGGACGCTATCGAAAGAATTGAGCGCGAAACACAAGAGGGCAGTTTTCTGTATCATGCCAAACGGTTTGCGGGATACCATCACGAAAAATGGGATGGTACGGGTTATCCCAACAAGATGAGCGGAAAAAATATTCCTTTACAGGGCCGCCTCATGGCGATTGCCGACGTTTACGACGCACTAATTTCTTCCCGCCCTTACAAAGAGCGAATGCCCCTTGATGTGGCTAAATCAATCATCCTTGATGGATGCGGCAAGCATTTCGACCCAACCTTAATCGACGTATTCAAAGATGTTGTGGATGGTTTTGAGGAAATTGCCACGAATAGCAGAAACCAAGCAGATTCATTTATCTTGAAATGGGCGGGACAGCCGTGATTCCACAATTAAAGCAAATACTCGCACTCACAGCCCTAATCGCCGCCGTCACGCAGCAAGCGTACCCTCGCGCCGGAGACAACCTGCCTAATACGCTCTTGGCGCAGGCTCCCGTTTCTGAAAATAACGGAACGGCCGCAGCGCCCCAAAATGCCCCTCCTGACCATTCGGAAGAGACAATAAAAAAAATTTCCAGAACAAGAACCATCAATATTGGATACCGTGAAGCCAGTAGGCCGTTATCGTACTTGGATATTTCATCCAGACCCATCGGCTACGGAAAAGAAATATGCGATTACATTGCCAATGCAGTTAAACAAGAACTAAAGATGCCAGAAATAAAAATTGTTTATTTCTCCATCACTTCTAGCAACCGTATCCCCATGCTACAAAACGGCACCATAGACATGGAATGTAGCTCCACCTCTATTACGCAGGAACGCAAAAAATTAGTTGATTTTTCGATACCTTATTTTGTTGCCAATCTCCGTCTAATGACACGTAAAGACTACCATTTCAAAACACTCAATGATTTGTCTAATAAAACCATTATTGTCACAGCAGGCACAACGGCCGAAAAAATAATCGATGATGCGCTTGACACACACAAGCATAATATTACGGTTATTAAAGGCAGAGAACACGCTGATTCATTCATGATGGTCAAAAGCGGTTATGCAGCCGCATATGCCATAGACGATGTTCTACTCGCTGCCGCAATTTCCAGTTTCCGCGACCCCAATGCTTATGAACTTATCGGGCCATCACTTAATGCAGAGTTTTACGGTGTTATGTTCAGAAAAGACGAACCGCAATTCAAAAAAATCGTTAACGAAACGCTTATACGCTTAATGAAATCGGGAGAAGCCGAAAAACTTTATTCTCGCTGGTTTATGAAGCCCATTCCGCCATTCGACAGAGCTTTGAATATCCCGATGAGCGACCAACTGATAGAAATATTTGCCCATCCAGAGGCACAGACTGATTTACAGAATCTCTAAATATAATCCCCGCAAACAGCGTAACGTATTTACAAATCTTCACTAAGAATCTGGAAAACAATCGTCGCGGATGAAAAATCTCCCGGCGCGGCCCCTAAACCGATAATGCCTTGCCCATGCAGTACACAGTTATCGCGCTTAAGAATAACGGGCCTCGTGTCACGCCCAAACTTAACCCATGTCCCGTTGCTGCTGAAATCGGTTAGCGCACACTGCCCTGCCACCCATTCAATACGGGCATGGCGCCGCGATACCCGACGGTCGTCAATGACCAAACCGCAACTTTCGCTGCGCCCAATAATAAGCGCGCCCTCTTCCGGTAAAAGCTGGAGATGCCGTCCGTCGTTCAGGTCGAAATCGGCCCGTTGCTTTCCAGCCAATTCCGGGCGCTCATAAAGCAAGTCAAGCGGGCTGGTAATCGTAGTCTCAGCGGTCAGGCGCCAGTCAAACCGCCACACCCGAAAAAGCCCCGTTTTGCCTTTAATGGTGATGCGGTCAAGCCCCGTGCACAGCAGGCGCTTAGATTCCGGCAAATGGGTATAAAGCGATTCACCCAAAAGAATTTCGTTAGATTCCGCCCGGTCGCCAAGACGGGCCGCGATATTCACTGCGTCGCCGTAGCAATCCCCGCCTTGTTCAATAATCGAACCAAATTCAATCCCAACCTTAAGGCCCAGATGGGTATTTGTACTGTCGATGTGCTCCATATTGCACTCGTAGAGCACGTCGCGGGTATGCGAAGCGGCATCGACGGCTTGCTCGCTTTCATCAAACAGCACCAGCAGCCCGTCGCCGAGATATTTAACGACACGCCCCCCAGACTGCGTAAAGTGCTTGTCTAGCATTTGGGTACAGCGGGTCACGATTTGGGTTGCAATCGTATTGCCCTGCGTCTCAAACAGCTTGGTACTACCGGTTAGGTCAGCAAATACTACCGCCTTGCCCGTCTGCCCGAAAACCTCTTCCGCTTGCTCACTGTTCCAGGCCATTGTTTCTCCAAATCAAATAACAGAACAATGATTCGAGCATTCTATTACCTCTTGCAAATCCATTGCCAACACTGAAACGCCGCTCCGCAACTTAATCCAAAATAGGCAGTTTTATCCGATTCCCAACACTATGCTGATAATCGCTGAAAACATGCTCCACATCCAACAACTTGTATCGCCCGTCGGACTCCAGCACACTGGTTTCTTTAAGACGCCAAGTGTAATGGCCGCACGTCCAGCAGTCGAAATTGCGCATATGCGTGCACAAGCAGGTTTTGTCCTGAATTTTGGGTTTGTGCCCTTCAGCCAGTTTTGCTTTTTCACGCTCCCATGCCTCGGCATATTGGCAATGCCCGGAGGCGTCAAGCAGGTAGCCGAAAGCCTCGCAGTTGGGGCGCACGCAGCTGCCCAGCGAGGGCGAGCTTTTAAGCATCCGCATCGGATAGCCGGTGGGTGACGTGTTGTTGACTTCGACCTGCTCCTCGGTGGCCTGAAAATAAACTTGTTTTACGTCATCCGGCAGGCCGCATTCCTTTGTGACGGTAAAACGGGTCGCCACCTGCACGGCAGCGGCCCCCATTTCTAAAAATTCCACCGCGTCGCCGCCCGTAAAAATACCCCCTGCGGGGATGAGCGGGATGTCGAGTTTCTCGGTACGCAGCCAGTCGCGGATTTCCGTCAAGATAGTGATGAGGTCAAATTGTGCCCAGTCCGCCCCAAAGCCAAGATGCCCTCCGGCCAGCGGCCCTTCAACCACAATGTAATCGGGCAAGCGGCCGCTTCTCGCGTTCTTTTTTAGGAATAACTGAAGCGCACGCAAGGACGAGACGATGATGCCGAGCTGTACGTCGTGAAACCTCGGATGGTCTTGGATTAAAGCAAACGACCCCAGATGAAGCCCCGCCGCCAGCGTGATGCCGTCAATGCCTGCGTCCATTGCCGCACGTAACCGCACGCGCAGGGTTTCGCGCGGGCTGTTCATCGTCAGCTTTTCCATGCAGTTCACAAAAATCAAGCCCGGCCCGCGCTTGGCTTCCATCGTGCTGCCGATGTGAAGGCGCGTGGCCTCGGCAAGCAAGCCTAAATCGAACTGCGCAACCGATTTATCAAGGTTGCCTACATTGAATTTGTACTGTTTGAGGCGGTCTTTGACGTAGCGCGTATGGAAGCGACGGTCCGTGACGGTATGGACCATCGCATCCGAAATATGGCCAATGCCGCCTAGACGTGCCACTTCAATAGCCAGCGCGGAGGTTGAAATATCAACCCCCATGCCGCCCTGCACAATCGGTATCAACTCATGCGAGCCGAGCCGCAGGCGAAAATCATCAACACACTTCATTCGCCAATTCCGTTCTGATGCAGCTTGCTATTATCGCCCAGCAACACGTTCTCCGCACCACGGCAACGCTATCGAACTGCCGCATTATTCCACCGTGACACTTTTAGCAAGGTTACGCGGTTTATCCACATCCGTCCCCCGGACCAACGCCACATGATAAGCCAGCAATTGTAGCGGCACGACGTGGAGTACGGGTGACAACAGCCCGTAATGCTCAGGCATGCGCAGAATATGGAGGCTCTCGGAAGCGGTCATCCCGCAATCGGCATCGGCGAATACATAAAGTTCCCCCCCGCGCGCGCGGACTTCCTGCAAGTTGGATTTGAGTTTTTCGAGGAGGTCATCGGCAGGAGCCACCGCGATAACCGGCATCCGTTCATCCACCAGCGCAAGCGGCCCATGCTTGAGTTCCCCTGCGGCGTAGGCTTCCGCATGGATGTAGGAAATTTCCTTGAGCTTGAGCGCGCCCTCCATCGCAATCGGCCAATGCGGGCCGCGCCCGAGGAAAAGCGCATGCGCTTTGCTTGCAAAACGTTGCGCCCAACGCTCAATGTCGGGTTCGAGTTCAAGCACTTTCTGCACCGCGACCGGCAAATGGCACAGCGCGGCCAGATGCTTTTCTTCCTCGCTCCCAGAAAGCCGCCCGCAGTGCTTGGCGAGCGTTAGCGCCAACAACGCAAAAGCCACAAGTTGGGTGGTAAAAGCCTTGGTGGATGCCACGCCGATTTCAGGCCCTGCGCGGGTAATAAACCGTAGCGCCGATTCGCGCACGATGGCTGATTCCGGCACGTTACAAATGGCTAACGTGCGCTTCATGCCGAGTTCGCGCGCATATTTAAGCGCCGCAAGCGTATCGGCTGTCTCACCCGACTGGGAGACCGCCACCACTAACGTCTCCGCATCCGCAACCGGTTTGCGGTAGCGGTATTCGCTGGCAATCTCCACAGAGGCGGGCAAACCGGCTATCGCTTCCAGCCAGTAGCGCGCCACCAGCCCGGCGTGATAACTGGTCCCGCAAGCCAGAATCTGGACTCTCCGCACCCCGGCAAACATCTCGCCAGACTGTTCGCCAAAATGCTCTTCCAGCACCGTGCGGCTCCCCGAAACCAGCCCCAGCGTATTCGCAATGGCTTGGGGCTGCTCGAAAATTTCCTTCTGCATGAAATGGCGGTAGGGTCCCAAGTCCATCGCGTCTTGGACAAGATTAGAAAGATGGACCGGACGTTCTACCGCCTCGCCCCCCATGCGCACGATGCGGTAGCTCTCGCGGGAAAGTTCAGCCACATCGCCATCTTCCAGATACACCACCTTGTGAGTTGCCTGAAGCAGCGCGGCGGCATCCGAGGCCGCATACATCCCGTCCTCACCCACGCCCAGCAGCAAAGGCGCGCCGCACCGCGCCACCACAGCCTGTTCAGGAAACGAGGTTGAAATCACCCCAATCGCGTAAGCCCCTTCCAAATCATTAACCGCCAAACGCACGGCTTCTACCAAATCACTAGCGGTTTGCTGTTTTAAGTGAATCAGATGCGCAATGGCCTCGGTATCCGTATCAGAAACAAACGTATAACCGCGCCCCTGTAAATCGGCTTTCAGCGTTTCAAAGTTTTCGATGATGCCGTTATGCACCACGGCCACACCCGCCGAAACATGCGGATGCGCATTGCGCTCCGACGGTGCGCCGTGCGTGGCCCAGCGCGTATGGGCGATGCCCAACGAAGCATGCAGCTTCCGCGCCCCAACCCGCGCTGCCAGTTCAGCCACGCGCCCACGGGCACGTTCACGGATAAGCTCGCCGCGTTCTTCCTCCGTCTCGCCTATCACAGCCAAGCCCGCCGAGTCATAACCGCGATATTCAAGCCTGCTCAGCCCCTCAATAAGCACAGGGACGATATTACGGTGAGCCATAGCAACAACGATGCCGCACATGCGGATTCTCCAGTGGCAATGAGGTTAGCTGTTCTTTTTAACGGGACGTTTCCAGTTGGGGTAACTTTTTTGTTTAGCGCGCGACACCGTGAGTTGTTCGGCGGGCGCGTCGGACGTAAGCGTTGTCCCCGCCCCGACCGTGGCCCCCTGCCCTACCCGGACCGGCGCGACAAGCTGTGTGTCGGAGCCAATGAACGCATCGTCACCAATCACCGTGCGGTGTTTATTCGCGCCGTCGTAGTTGCAGGTGATGGTTCCCGCGCCAATATTCACCCGCGCCCCCACGTCGGCATCGCCGATATAAGCCAAATGCCCCGCTTTGGCATCCTCCGCGAGATGGCTGTTTTTGATTTCAACAAAATTGCCCACATGCACGTCATTGGCAAGCACCGTTCCCGGACGGAACCGGGCAAACGGGCCAATAGCGCACGCTTCGCCCGTCTGAGCCCCCTCAAGATGCGAAAACGGAGCGACCCGCGTCCCTTTGCCCAAACGCACGTCGCGCAGCACACAATGTGCCCCTACCACCACGCCATCGCCCAATTCCACCCGGCCCTCGAACACGCAATTGATGTCAATCTCAACATCACGCCCACACAGAAGCTCCCCGCGCACGTCAAGCCGCGCCGGGTCAATCAGCGTCACCCCCGCCTCCAACAGCCCACGCGCCACAGCGGCTTGATAAACCCGTTCGAGCGAAGCCAGCTGCGCCTTGCTATTAACACCCAGCGTCTCGGAAACCTCCCCGGGGCGGACGGTGACAATCTCCACCCCATCGCTGGCCGCAAGACCAATGACATCTGTCAGGTAATACTCGCCTTGCGCGTTGTGGTTGCCCACGCGCCCAAGCCAGTCGCGCAGCTTGCCTGCGGGAGCGACCAAAATACCGGTATTGACCTCGCGCACATGGCGCTCGTCGTGCGTCGCGTCTTTTTCCTCAACGATGCGCGTCACGCGCCCCGCGCCGTCGCGCAGGATGCGGCCATAGCCTGTCGGGTCGGCCAGTTCCACCGTGAGCAAAGCCAGACGGTCCTGCCCGGCGGCCTCCATTAAATGTGACAGTGTTTGAGCGCCAATCAGCGGCACATCGCCGTAAAGCACCAACACCCGCGCATTGCCAGACAAATGCGGCAAGGCTTGCAGCACCGCATGTCCCGTCCCAAGTTGCGGCTTCTGTTCAGCCCAAACAAGGTCAGGCGCATCCACCCGCGCCCGCACCATTTCGCCGCCGTGCCCAACCACCACGCAAATCCGCGCGGGTTTGATTGAGCGGACGCTCGCCAGCACATGGGCAAGAAGAGGACGCCCCGCAAGCGGTTGCAGCACCTTAGGCAAATCCGACCGCATCCGCTTCCCTTGTCCCGCAGCGAGTATCACAACTTCCATAGAATTTCCCGGTAAAAAACTGCGGTATTCTAGCATCTAGTGTGCCAACGAATCAGGAAGCCCAAGCCCGTGGGCAACGGCGCGAATCCCCGGCGCGGTTAAAACCGCCTAACCGTCACGGACTGACGAGATAATCGGTTGACTCCCCACATCAGTCCGACTAATTTGGAGTGCTACTCCAAATTAGTCGAAAACCTTCAATGTATATCTCTAGGCACATCGAAACCGCTGTCAGGCGCTTAGCCTCAAGAAAACCGGTTGTGGTGGTTACGGGGGCGCGTCAGGTCGGGAAGGCCACCCTGCTCGAAACCGCTTTTAGCGATATTCGCCATATCGCTATGGATAACCCGCTTGTCAGGCAAACCGCCATTAACAATCCTTCAGTATTTTTTGATACCTACCCCTCGCCCATTGTGGTGGATGAAATCCAAAAAGCGGGGCATCTTTTTGAATACATCAAAGAAAGAGTCGACACAAATAAAAACAAAGGGCAGTTTTATCTCACGGGTTCACAAAGCCTTGGTTTGATGAAAAACGTCAGCGAAAGTCTTGCCGGCCGTGCAGGTATCGTAAAAATGCTCGGCATTTCCATGCGTGAGCTAAACAACATCCAGCACAGCGCACCATTTATTCCAACCCCTCTGCACACAGAATCTTTCATCAAAGCTAGCGTAACCTTTAACTACAACACACTTATTACTCGTATCCATAAAGGGTTTTTCCCGGAATTATACGAAACAGAAAGCAATCTTGATGATTGGTCGGATTTCTACAGTTCGTATTTCCAAACTTACATAGAAAAAGATATACGCGATATCCTTAATATTCAAGACGAATCCGCATTCATTAAGTTTGTCCGTGCCGTGGCCGCATTATCTGGCCAAGTGCTCAATTATTCAACTCTTTCAGAAATCTGCGGAAAAGATAACAAAACAGTCAAACATTGGTTATCGGCATTGGAGTCTAGCGGATTGGTTTTTTTGCTTGAACCGTACTATAACAACCATAATAAACGCTTAATAAAAACGCCCAAGCTATATTTGCTAGATACTGGATTTTTATGTTGGCTGCTTGGCTGGAATACGCCTGAACAACTCATACACGGTGCGATGTGGGGAGCCATTTTCGAGACATTTGTAATCGCCGAAGTGCTCAAAAGTTATTTCAATCACGGCCTTTCAAAGCCTACCTTGTTTTACTACCGTGACAAGGATAAAAACGAAATAGACCTGCTCATCCAAGACGGTGAAACGCTCCACCCCGTTGAGATAAAAGCAGACAGCAATCCAAGCCCCTCTTTAATCTCTCCTTTCCGGCTACTTGAAACAATCCCCGGCGTAAAACGGGGAACAGGCGCTGTGCTTTGTATGTCCCCACATGCGCTGCCCCTCACGGAAACCGACATGATATTGCCGGCCAACATGATATGACAAACGGAATTTAAGCAACGGCACGGCATCGGCAGGAGACGTTCCTTCCGCCCTTTCCGGCTCTTGCCAGTACCCTCCACGCCAAATACTGCTAAGATGCTGTGTTTACTTAACCTTTACCCCCGTCTACACAAATGCCGTCCCGTGCGCTTCCCCCCGGCGGAACATTCATTCAGAACCGCACTTTCGATGAGATAAAAATTGGCGATTCCGCACAAACAGTCCGGGTTCTGCGGGCCGTCGACATCCAGCTTTTCGCCGCCATTTCGGGCGACATCAACCCGACGCACCTTGACCCCGATTTTGCGCATTCTGGACAATTCCGCGAAATCGTGGCCCATAGCCTGTGGGGCGGTACGCTGGTATCCGCCGTTCTCGGTTCCGAGTTACCCGGCCCCGGCACGGTTTATGTTTCGCAGAGTTTCAGTTTCCGGCGTCCTGTCACGGTCGGCGATACGCTCACCGTTACCGTGACTTGCCGCGAAAAGCACGAGCACAACCATCACATCGTGTTCGGCTGTCTCGCCGTTAATCAGAGCGGCGTCACGGTCATGGACGGCATCGCCGAAGTCACCGCGCCCACCGAAAAAATCCGCCGCCCACGCATCCTGCCCCCCGACATCAGCATCTCTGACCGAGAAGAACGTTTCCGCAATTTGCTATCCCTTGTCGAAGGCATTGCGCCCATCCCGGCGGCGGTGGCCTGCCCAACTGATACGGTTTCGCTTCGTTCCACGCTTCTTGCCACGGAAATCGGGCTTATCCATCCCATTCTTGTCGGCCCCTCGCGCAAAATCCATACGCTGGCTGAAGAACAAGGTTTAAGCCTGAAGGGGTTTTCCGTTGTCGATGCCGACCCAGCCCATGCTGCCCATGCCGCCATTGCCCTATGCCGTAGCGATACCGCGAAAATCCTGATACAAGGCGACCTGCCCGTTGCCCCTTTCATGCGCACGCTCTTGTCCGCAAACAACGGGCTGCGGACCACGCGGCAAGCCAGCCACGCTTTCCTTATCAGCGCCCCCGCCTGCCCAAAACTTCTGCTGCTCACTGACGCCGCCCTCAACGTGGCCCCAACGCTTGAAGAAAAAGCCGACATCCTCCGCAACGCCCTCGAACTCTCCAGATTTCTGGGCGTCAATGAACCCAGAGTCGCGCTGCTGGCGGCAACAGACGCGGCCGACTCCGCCGACTCCAAAATGTCTGCCGCACAAGACGCCGTGGCGCTCCGTCACATGGCATCATCTGGGCAAATACAAGGCGGATTGCTTGACGGCCCGTTGAGCCTCGATGTCGCCGTCTCGCCCCGTGCGGCGCTGGCGGCCGGTGTACGCTCACCCGTTACGGGAAACGCCGACATCCTTTTTGTGCCTAATATCGAAGCAGGCCACATGATGGCTAAACAGTTTGAATACTTTTCCGGCGCGCTGATGGGCGGCATCGTGCTTGGAACAAAAGTCCCCGTCGCCCCCGCCGGGCACACAGACACCGTGCAAACTCGTGCGGTATCGTGCATCATTGCTTGTTTGGTTCACCATCATAAACAAGGAGACTTCACCTCATGAAATCCGTACTTGTCCTCAATGCCGGTTCGTCGAGCCTAAAATTTGCCGTTTTCCCGCTCGAACCCACGCTGGCTGAACATCCGGCGCTCTCCGGCCAAATCGAAGGCATCGGCGCCACGCCTAAGCTCTCCGCCAAAACATCCGAAGGCAAACGTTTCAAAGAGGACGTTGCCCTGACTGGCGACCAAACCGAGCAACACCGCGCTTCCCTCTCTTATCTTTTCCGCTGGCTAGAGACCAACGCGCCGGAACTCAAAATTTCCGCCGCG
Source organism: Azoarcus sp. (assembly GCA_031257305.1). Taxonomy (GTDB): domain Bacteria; phylum Pseudomonadota; class Gammaproteobacteria; order Burkholderiales; family Rhodocyclaceae; genus WRNU01. Next base: position 1,474 of record JAIRPB010000072.1, on the reverse strand, counting down.
GGCCACCGCGTCGTACATGGCGGGGAAGGCTACAGCACCCCGGTCAAGCTCGACAAAACCGTTCTTGCCAAGCTCGAAACGCTCATCCCGCTGGCCCCGCTGCACCAACCGCATAACCTTCGCGCCGTCAGCGAAATTTTTGAGTTGCTGCCCAACGTACCGCAAGTTGCCTGTTTTGATACCGCCTTCCACCGCCATAACCCGGAAGTCGCGCAAATCTACGGCCTGCCGCGCGCCCTCACCCAAGGCGGTATCAAGAGCTACGGTTTCCACGGCCTCTCCTACGACTACATCGTCCATGCGTTGCCCAGCGTCATCGGTGACAAAGCGAAAGGCGCGGTCGTTATCGCCCACCTTGGCAACGGCGCGTCAATGGCCGCTGTCAAAAACGGCATCGGCGTGGCCACAACGATGGGTTTCTCCACCATCAACGGCCTGCTCATGGGCACACGCTGCGGGAGCATCGACCCCGGCGTCCTGCTCTACCTCATCGACCAAAAAGGCATGGATTACAAATCGCTCACCCAATTGCTCTATAAAGAATCGGGTTTGCTGGGCGTCTCCGGCATCAGCCAAGACATGCGCGATTTGCTCTCATCCACCACGGCCGAGGCCCGCGAAGCCGTCGACCTCTTCTGCTACCGGATTGCCCGCGAACTCGGTTCGCTCGCGGCCGCGGCGGGCGGACTCGACGCGCTAGTATTCACTGGCGGCATCGGCGAACACTCCGCCGTCATCCGCGAACGAGTCTGCGCCCTCTCCACGTGGCTTGGCATCGACATTAACCCTGCGGCCAACGCCAAAGACGAACTCATCATCAGCAGCCCCAAGAGCCGCGCCGCCGTCGCCGTCGTGCCCACCAACGAAGAAGGCATGATTGCCCGCTACACCGTCGAAGTCCTGAAACTGTAATCACTATCCACGGAGGAATCATGGGTTACAAAGTCCCCATTGGCATCTCAAACCGCCATGTCCATCTATCCGAACACGCCTTAACGGTCCTGTTCGGCGAAGGATACAAACTCACGCCATACCGCTACCTCGTGCAACCGGGCCAATACGCGGCGGAAGAACAGATTGAAGTTCACGGCCCCAAAGGCTCATTTAAGAAAGTCCGCATCATCGGCCCCACCCGCCCGCACACGCAGGTAGAGCTTTCCGTCACCGACACGCGGGTTCTCGGCATCGACCCCCATGTGCGCGAATCCGGCAAACTGCACGAAACCCCCGGAGTCAAGCTCATCGGCCCCAAAGGCGAGGTCGAACTAGAATTCGGCGCCATCGCCGCGCTACGCCACCTCCACCTCTCGGCGGAAGAAGCCGTAGAAGCGGGGCTGAAAGACAAAGACTTGGTCGACATCAAAGTCTACGGCACCCGCCCCCTCACCTTTGAAGATGTCCTCGTCCGCGCAGGCGACGGCCACGCCCGCGAATTCCACATCGACACCGACGAAGCCAACGCGGCCGGCGCGGG
>JAIRPB010000213.1 GCA_031257305.1 Azoarcus sp. | reverse complement strand
GTTCGTCGATACATTGGCAAGGTTATTGGCAATCACATCCAGTGAGGTTTGTTGGGCATCGAGTCCGGTCCGGGCTGTCCATAGCGAGCGAATCATGATGGGATGTTCCTGTTGTTGTTGTTAACCCGGCAAAAAACGCCTCTGCTGTCGGGGCTGGGGTGTTGGGCGGGTTTGAAACCCGCCCCTACGTTTGAGGGCATACCTCACCTATTTAGGCGTAATCAGTTGCGTGGCGGAGCGGTCGTTTTCTTGCGAGTTGGAAATCATGCGCATCTGCATTTCAAACTGCCGTGCGAGTGAAATCATCTGCACCATCTGTTCAGCGACATTCACGTTGCTGCCCTCCAGATAGCCCCCGGCCACCATCACCGTTTCATCCGCCGGGGCGGGTTGCCCGTCTTGCTGCCGGAAAAACCCGTCCTCGCCGCGCACCAGTCCTGCTTCGGGCGGATTCACCAGCTTTAGCCGGGCCACTTCGTTAGTGACGCCGTCTTGGATGGCGGAAATAGTGCCGTCCGTGCCAATCACAATCACGCTCTCGCCGGGTATCGTGATGGGCGCGCCCCCGTCATCGAGCACCGGTAAGCCCGCATGGGTTTGCAGGATGCCGTTGGGGGATACCTCAAACGAGCCGTCCCGTGTATAGGCTTCGCCGCCCGGAGCTTGGATGGCAAACCATCCTTTGCCTTTGATAGCGGCGTCATACGGATTGCCGGAATACTTTAGCGGTCCCGCCGAAAAATCCGTGGCAATGCTGGAGTCCACCACAAAGGCACGGGAGTGCATGGCTTGCGTCTGCACTTCCACGGCCCTTAATTTGTGCATTTCGGTGCGGTAGCCGGTGGAGTCGGCGTTGGCGAGGTTGTGGGCGACAGCCGCTTGTTGCCCAAGCGTACTTTTGCCGCCCGTCATCGCTATGTAGAGCACGCGGTCCATGATATGAGCCTATTAGCGCAGGTTCACCAGTGTTTGCAGAATTTGGTCTTGGGTACGGATAGTCTGCGAATTCGCTTGGTAATTGCGCTGCTGGATAATCATGTTCACCAGTTCTTGGGTGAGGTCGACGTTTGATTCTTCTACCTGCCCCCCCGAAATCTGGCCGTTCAGCCCAGAACGGGGACGGCCGATAATGGGCGGCCCCGATTCCGGCGACTCAATCCACAGGTTATCGCCCACCGAGGTCAAGCCTTGGTTGCTGCGGAATGTGGCCAGCACAATCTGCCCCAAGTTTTTGGCTTCTCCGTTGGTATAGCGCCCTTGGACGATGCCATCCTGATTGACGACAATACCGGTCAGTTGCCCGACGGTGTGGCCGTCTTGCCCGTGGTCGTACACGCTGGACTTGGCGCCGAACTGGGTGAGCTTGGTGATGTCGATGTCGATGTTCAACGCTGCCGCGCTATTCGTCAGCGTGGCGGTATAGGGAATTTGTACGGTTGTGCCGCTTGGCACGGGCACGCCGTTGACGGTGCTCAGTTTCCCGTAAGCATCAAACCCGATGGACATTCGCGCTGCCGGCGGAGAGCCTAGCGGAGGGCTTAGCGTTGTTATATCGCCGTCGAGCATCTCGTAAATATCCCAATTCCCTGCCGAGGTTTTGACGAAATACATCGCCAGCGTATGCTGCCCGCCGAGGCTGTCATACACGGGGATGGTGTGCATGAAGTTGTAGCTATCGAGGTCGCTGGGGTCAAAAGCCGTGACGATGGGCAAAGCGTCATCCGCGTTCAGATTCCCAGACCGTATCTCGACCTCCGTGGTCGCTTTCGGGTCTTGGACGCTTAAATCCACAAAAATCGGTTCCGACGCGCCGCCAGAAGGCGGAATCACGCCATTTGCATCTGCCAAGATTCCTAGTAGCTTTTCGCCTAGCGGCGTGATGATGAAGCCTTCCTTGCTGATGTCGAACTGGCCGTTGCGGGAATAGGCAATGGAACCGTCAGTCCGCTGAATCACGTAAAACCCGTTGCCGATAATCGCCATGTCTAGCGGGTTGTTGGTGGTGGTAGGCGTACCGTCTTGGAAATTCTGGTAGACCGCCGTCACTTTGCTGCCGTAGCCAATCTGGATGGCTGAACTCACGCCGGTGAGTGCCCCGGCATACACATCCGCAAAAATCGTATTCGACGCTTTGTAACCGACTGTGCTGGCGTTGGCGATGTTGTTAGAGATGACATCGAGCGCACGTGAGGACGTATTGAGGCCGCTCAAGCCTTGTATGAATCCCATGATGGCCTCCCTTAGAGAATCTGCCGGATGTCGCCGAGCTTGTAGATGCCCAGCCCGCCCACTTGCAAATCGGCACCGCTCGTGCCGCGCACCACGCCCGTGACAGGGCCAAATTGCAACGGGGTGACGCCCGCCGCCTCGCCGTTATACGTCGCGGAAACGCTCACGGAATACGACCCTTGTTCAGCCTGCGAGCCGTCTGCGGCCGTGCCGTCCCACAAGTAGTTGTGGCTGCCGGGTTCAACATCGTTGAATTCGAGGGTTGTCACCACGCGGCCGCTGGCATCGCGGATTGTTACCGTTACGTTGTCGGCGGGAGTCGTGAGTTCAAACCCGCCGATGGCCCCCGCGTCAGTCAGGCCCAGCCCTTTGCCTTCCACGAGGACGCCGTGCCCGATAAGTGCCGCGCTATCTGAAATTTCGCTAGAACTCATGAGCGACTGGACAAGGGCGTTAATCCGCTCAAGCGCATCCACCATGCTGATTTGCGCAAGCTGCGAAGTGAGGTCAGCGTTTTCTATGGGATTTGTCGGGTCTTGGTTTTGTAGCTGGGTTGTGAGCAGTTTCAAAAAGCGGTCTTGCTCATCTTGAATTGCCGAAGTCGCCTTGGTGGACTCCGTTCGAGCGAGGCTCGAATAAATGTTGCTGACGGTGGTATCTGTAACGACACTCATTTTTTGTACTCCTGCTGTTGGGGAACCGGCGTTTCTGCCGGCCTGGCCTTTATTGGCCTATTTGCAGGGTACGTTGTAGCAAAGTCCGTGCCGTATTCATGACTTCGGTGTTGTTTTGATAGGAACGTGAAGATGAAATCATGTTCACCATTTCTTCGACCACATTCACATTAGGCATTTCCACGTACCCCCGCTCATTCGCGGCGGGGTTGTTTGGCTCATAGACAAGCCGCATCGGCGCGGCGCTATGGACGATTTGTGTCACTTGTACGGCAGTAGATGCCGATCCGCCCCCCGGCAATTGCCGTGCGGCAAAAACAACCTGTTTGGCACGGTAAGGCTGGCCGGTTTCCGTGGTAACGCTATCCGCGTTGGCAAGGTTGGAAGCCGTGGTATTCAGGCGAAGAGACTGCGCCGTGAGCGCAGAACCGGAAATACCGAATACGTTGAACATGTTAGCGTCCATTTACCGTCTCCTAAACCGTCAATACTGCTTCAATCAACCGCCCTTTCCTTACCCCCGGCTCCTCTCCCAGAGGGAGAGGGGGAGTCGGCATCCCGCAAAGGGAAACCCTTGAAACCCTCTCCCTCTGGGAGAGGGTGGCGCGAAGCGCCGGGTGAGGGAGCAGCGGTCCATCTACAAAATGTGCGTATTTGAACGCCCCTTCCCTTACCCCCAGCCACCCTCACCCCCGGCCCCTCTCCCAGAGGGAGAGGGGTGTGTTGGGTTTTACTGGCCGGTGATGGCCGTCTGCATTGAACGCAGCAGGCCGTTGATAAAAGTAACGCTTGCTTCGTAGTGCACCGAGTTCTCGGCAAACGCGGCGCGTTCCATGTCCATGTCAACCGTGTTGCCGTCCACCGCCGATTGCCACTCCGTCCGATACCGCACAAAATCTTCAGGCGAAAACTTTGCCGGCTCCCCGATGTGCCGCGCATTGGTTTTTAGCAGCGGCAGCGAATGCTCCCACTTCCCGCGCCCAAGCGCCGAATCCAGCGCATCCCGGAAAACAATGTCACGCGCCTTGAAATGAGGCGTATCGGAATTCGCAATGTTTGACGCCAACAATTGCTGCCGGTATGCCTGAAGATTCAGTGCCGTGTGATGAACCCGCAAGTCTCTTTCGAGCAGATTTTCCATCGTCTCTCCTGTGCCCTTTGCCTACACATGCACTAACCGTGCCAGCGCGTGTAAGCCTACTTTTTGCCCCTTATAAACAGTAAATTTACTCTTTATTTTTTTTCGCGTTTTAATGATAAGGCAAAGAAATTGGCGTTAATTTGCCAGAATAAGATGGCTCAAATTAAAATTGCAAAACAACAAAATTTTTCGCACAGCGAAAACCCTATGTTGTTATAATTTTAATTCGTATCTATTTGTATAATATATATTTTTTATTTATGAACATTAGATTTTATACAAATATTTTTCCAAAAAGACTGTTCTATTCTAAAAATAATCGTGATTTATAACACGCTCTGGTCTGTGACATTTTTATTGATTTTTTGAGCAACGGGAGAATACTTCGTTACTTAATAACCCAACAAAAAAAACGCCAAACGTCTATGGCAACATTTATTCCGTAAGGCATCATTCCCCGGATGAACGGGAATGACGGCTTAGAGGCGAAAATGGCATCTTACTCAATAGCGCCTTACTATATAATCCTCATATCCCTCCCCCAAAAAAACAAAACAATGTTCCGCCTACCCGCCATAACTGCTTTATTTTCAAGCCTGTTTTTCTGTGCGGCACATTGCGCCATTGCCCAACAGCCCACAGCGCCCGTTGAATCTGCCGCCCGCGCGCTAATAGAAGAAAAAACGCGCTCACTTTCTGGCGAAATCATTTTTGAAATCAGCCCGCTTGATGCCGGCAACCATTTGCCGCCCTGCTCCTCACTCACCGCTTTTTTACCTGCCTCGTCCCGCGCATGGGGCACATTTAGCGTCGGCGTCCGTTGCACTGCCCCGGTAGATTGGACAATTTATCTCCAAGCCAAAGTCAGCGTTATTGACGACTACTTAGTGATTGCGCACCCGCTGCGGGCCGGACAAATCATCGGTTCTGCCGACATCGCGCACAAACGCGGCAATATTGCCGCCCTGCCCGACAATGTGCTCACTGACGCCAGCCAAGCGATAGGCCGCCCAACGCGCTACGCGCTTGCCCAAGGTCTCCCATTGCAGGCCCGGATGCTCCGCATCCCGGAAGCCGTCAAGCGGGGCAGCGAAGTCACCGTTTTTAGCCACGGCGCGAGCTTTGCCGTTTCAAATACAGGCCGCGCCCTAAATTCCGCCGCGCCGGGAGAAGCGGTTAAAGTGCGTTTTCCAAACAACCGGGTCGTCACCGGCACTGCACAGCCCGACGGCACGGTAAAAATGCCATGACATCCCAGCATGGTTTGTCAGCAGTATTTTTGAAAAACGCCCTAAAGTTCCGTTTTCTTCTGCCGTATCCAGTGTCAGACAACATCCTTTTTTCTCGGAGTCTCGCATCATGAAGATTGACAGCCTCAGCAAACCCGCTGGGCCTCTTCCCGCCACCGAAACGCGGATCCGCCCCGCCAACCAAACAAAAACAAACATCGGCGAGAAGGTTGAGCTGTCACCGCTTGCTTCCGCCCTGCAAAAAGCCGAAGCCGCCCTAGCAGAAACGCCTTCCGTAGACCGCGCACGGGTTGAGGAAATTAAACAGGCTATCCGGGATGGCCGGTTCAAGATTGACGCTAGCCGCATCGCCGACGGCCTTATCGACGAAGTTAAACAAATGTACGGTTCAAAAGCCGGACAGATTTGACAGACTCCGTCCGGCATCGGGGATTGCGCGGTAATGGCGCAATCCCCTTTCTCTATTTGGGGCGAGGGACTTAGCCGCAACAGCGGGTTTCGGCAATAACCCACAATCCACCTCCGATTTCAGTCGCCATGAGCACAATTGATACGTTGTGGCGTACATACACTTGAATTCTTCCCCCGCATCTCCTACTATGCCGGGTATGGTTGTAATTCCGGCTAGCTGGAGACGTTTTGGACAGGGGTTCGATTCCCCTCACCTCCACCAAAACGCAGTTTTCTTAAATGTTAAGTGTGTTTCGGTGGGGGTGTACCGGTTTCGACAGGGCGGGCAAAGGTGCGCAGGCAACCCGAGAGGCGACGGACGTAATCCGCGCAAATCCATAAACGCCAATGATGAGCGTTTCGCAGTCGCTGCTTAAGCTGATTGCCGGGGCCGCTGAAGCCTTGTAACCCAAGAAAGCCGGTGGGAACTTCGGTTCCCATCGTCATTTCCAGGCTGTCCTAAGCAATTCGGAGTCCTGCATGTCTGCACCAGAATTGTTTTCACCCAAAATGGCATACAACCCGACTTCTAAAACTGGCGGGGCGGCACGGAAACGGGGGTTGCTCGCGCTGGCGTTAGGTTTTCTGGGCATCGCGGCGGCTTATGCCGCCTACTGGTTTTTCTTTAGCCGTTGGCAGGAAAGTACCGATGATGCTTACGTTGCCGGCCACATCGTACAAATAACGCCGCAAATTGGCGGCACGGTTAAAACCGTGTTCGTCGAAGATACCAACACGGTAAAAGAAGGTGACGCGCTCGTTGAACTGGATGATGCGGATAGCCGCGTTATGCTGGACCAAGCGGAAGCGGCACTCGCGCAAGCAGTGCGCGAAGTCCGTGTGCTTAGGGTTAAGAACGACGCCTTGCGGGCTGAAATGGCCGTGCGGCAGGCGGAGGTTGACCGGCTGACGGCAGATTTAACACGGCGCGAGACCATTGC
>JAIRPB010000178.1 GCA_031257305.1 Azoarcus sp. | reverse complement strand
TGGGTCAAGTACGTCTTCTCTGCGTTTGAATTTTTCCCCTTGGGGTCGATGCGGCCATCGGGTTTTGAGAATCTAAGCTGCTTTTGATACCACAGGATAGCGCGGAGGGTTTTGCGCCCACAGACGCGGTCGATGGCGGAATCATAGAATTTCTTAGCTTTCAACAACGTTTGGACAATTCCAACATCCTCTCTAAGGTTTTTTCCGAAAGCTCCGACAGAACCTGTCAAATTGGTAAGCATGAAACACCTTTGTAAACGCAAAAATTGAGTAAGGAAACGTAAAAACGCGCAATTGTAGCTGACAATTCGGGTATTGGCGTGAGGATGGCTTATAAAAGTAGCTGGGTGGTGTTTTGGGCGCTTGCCAAGCGGTCCTACAGAGATTCCCGTCATTGCGAGCGTAGCGAAGCAATCCATGCTGCTATTCCGGCCATTCTGGATTGCTTCGTCGCTTCGCTTCTCGCAATGACGGGAATTTGTGTAGGAGCGAGGTTTGCCTCGCCCGCCCCTCTCCCCTAACCCCTCTTCCACAAGGGGAGAGGGGTACTCACGCACCGGTTTTGTAGATACTAGGGGCGGGTTTCAATCCCGTCCTTGGCAAGCAGGATGCTTGCCCCACATTTCACGCCGCGCCAGAACCTGCGGCGGCACGGGCCAAGCGGTCGGCAATGGCTTGCCAGCCTATGCTGAGGGGAACTTCTTCAACCAAAATAAGTTCTGCGCCCAACGCATCTAGCATTCGCAGGTTGGCGTAAAGCTGCCGCGCATAGGCGGCGGGTTCTTGCGGCGCGGTGTGCCAGTGGTGGGCTAAACAGGTATCGCTCGCCGCGTAACGGCCATGCGCAAGCACCGCAACCCGGCGGCCGGCGTGGGCTTGCCGCGCTAGTTCTGCTATTAGCTTGTTAGGAGCCTCCCGGCGAAGCGGCGTGAGCGGAGCGTAGTGCGCCTCCAGCGAACCGGAAACACGCGGTATGGCATCGGTATGTTTCCCTGCTGTTTTACCGCGCAACCGGGGCAAAACACCGATGACGCGGGCAATATCCTCTGGGCTGATAGCGCCGGGGCGCAGAATTTCCAGTTGGGGGCGCGAAAAATCGACGATGGTGGATTCAATTCCCACCTCACATGCCCCGCCGTCGAGAACCAGAGATACCTTATCGCCCAGTTCCTCCCGTACATGAGCGGCCGTTGTGGGGCTGACGCGACCGAACAGGTTCGCGGATGGCGCGGCAATACCGGCCGCTTTTGGCGAACGCGCCGCCGAAAATGCGGCCAGCAACGCCAAGGCAAGCGGATGTGCCGGAACGCGCAAGCCTACAGTGTCTTGCCCTCCCGTCACGGCGAGCGGGACCCAAGGCTGTTTTTTCAAAATCAGAGTCAGCGGGCCGGGCCAGAATGCGGCGGCTAAATCTTTTGCGCCCTGCGGAATTTCAAGCGCCCATTGCCCAATGTGCGACGCATCCGCGAGATGGACGATGAGCGGATGGTCAGCGGGCCGCCCCTTGGCGGCAAAAATTTTGGCTACGGCCTCAGCATTTGCCGCGTCCGCGCCGAGGCCGTAGACGGTTTCGGTTGGCAACGCCACAAGGTGGCCGGCCATGAGGTGTTGGACGGCTTGCTGGATAAGGTGAATGGGCACGGGGAAATGAAGCCCTATTCCGCCACAAACAACCGCCGCGCCGCCAACGCAGCTTCCAGCGCCTCATCTACTGCATCGCCCAGCACCGTGAAATGCCCCATTTTGCGCCCCGGGCGCGGCTGGCGTTTGCCGTATAGGTGCAGTTTTAGATTCGGGACTTTGTTGAGCACGTCCCAATCCGGCTCACGGAATTCGTTGCGGGGGCCAAACCAGCAATCGCCCAGTACATTGACCATGACTGACGCCGAATGGGTGCGCGGTTCGTGCAGGGGCAGGCCACACAGGATGCGGACCTGCTGCTCGTATTGGCTTACAGAACACGCATCAAGCGTGTAGTGCCCGCTGTTGTGGGGGCGCGGCGCCATTTCGTTGACGAAAAGTTGCCCGCCGCATACAAAAAACTCCACCGCGAGAACGCCCACGTAATCCAGTTGTTCAGCGACATGCCCCGCGATGTCCCGCGCTTTATCCGCTAACGCGGGGGGAATTCTGGCCGGGACGATGGAGACATCTAAGATGCCATTCGCGTGCTGGTTTTCAGCCACGGGAAAGCACCGTATCTGGCCTTGCGCGTCGCGGGCAAGTACCACGGACACTTCACAATCAAGTTCTAGCTTTTTTTCTAATATGGCCGGCTCGCCCTTAAAACTTTGGTAAGCCGCTCGGGCGGCCTCGCGGTTATCTACTGCGGCCTGCCCTTTGCCGTCGTAGCCCATGCGGGCCACTTTTAGAATGCCGGGAAAAAGATTGCCGCTGGCGGATTCAATCCCGTCAGCGTTCATGATGATGGCAAAATTCGCATGCGGAAAACCGTGCTCACGCAGAAACGTTTTTTCGGCGATGCGGTTTTGGCAAACGCCCACCGCATTGGCTAAAGGGCGCGTAGGAATCCACGTGGCGAGATACGCCAGCGTCGCGGCGGGCACATTCTCAAACTCCGTCGTTGCGGCCGCGCAATGCGCTGCCATTTCCGCCAGTGCGCCCATATCGTTGTAACCCGTGCGCAGATGACGGTCAGCTATGCGCCCTCCGGGGCTGTCCGCATCAGGGTCAAGCACCCAGACGGCATATCCCATCTCGTGCGCGGCAGCAACAAAAAAGCGGCCTAGCTGGCCGCCGCCCAATACAGCAAGCGTAGCGGGGGGAAGAATCATGGCGATGCAGTTGAAGCGTAAAAAAACTGTTTACCAACAAACAGGGAAGGCGGGATTCTAAACAGTTCCGGTATCAGGCTCAAAACAAACCGCCCCCTTAGATGAAGGAGGCGGTTTTCAAAACAACGCTAAGAGGGTTTTCGGCGCTTAGAAAGAGAAGCGATAACCCAAGTTTGCGGAGAGGCTTTCTTGGTTCACGCGACGGAGTTTGATTTCGGAAACGTTGCCGTTAGCGAAATATGTTTTGTCTTTGCCGCCGCTCAAACTCTTTTTTGACCACTCTACGCCAGCAATAATGGCATGGTGGCTGGTGATATTCCAAGCGGCTTCGCCGCCCACCTGCCAGCCTTGGATGTCACCAGAATGCCGGAAACTTTTAGGATGCTGTAAATCGCTCCGTAAGTTCCAATTTGCATCAGCGGTGTACTTAGCCCATTGATACTTAACGTCTGCTTTCAAATCAAGCCAACGGGCAGGATGTAAGCCTACTTGAAAACCCACCCAAGGGCCGTAAGTGGTCGGTTTATAGCGAGAATCCAACCCGTCCAACGTTGACCCAACGGGGGGAACCCCTAGCGAGGGGTAATTAACGGAAGGCCCTGAAACAGCCTGATAGCCTTTTTTGGCATGGAAGTCTGTTTCGCTCCAGGCGTATCCCACTTGGGGCCTAAGAGAAATAATGCGATGCGGCAAAAAATGCCAGCCAATACCCAAAGAAGCCCGTTGCGCCGTGCTGTCTTTGAGTTTGGCATACGAACGGGAAAACTCACCTTGGCGGTTGTCAAAATCATAATCTGAATCACGTTCTTTGCCTTT
>JAIRPB010000167.1 GCA_031257305.1 Azoarcus sp. | reverse complement strand
GGGGCGACGCCGAAAGGCGTCTGGAAGGTAGGGCAAGCAGGATGCTTGCCTTACCTTTGTGCGCAGATGCAAGCCCCCGAAACCCTAGAAAAGCAGCCTTTTAGGCTTTATACAAAGTGGTTAGGGCGTACTGTTTGTTTATCCGGTAGAATCCTGCCTCTTGCGAGGTTGAAACCATCATGCCAAAAATTGAACTGACTCCCGCTGTGCGCCAAGAACTCCGTGCCCGTGCCCATGCGCTAAACCCCGTCGTGACTATCGCCGACAATGGCTTAACGCCCAACGTGCTGGCTGAACTGGAACGTTCGTTACAAGCGCACGAGCTGATAAAAGTGCGGGTGCAAGGCGCGGAGCGCGAAGTACGCGACGCGCTGCTGTCGGACATCTGCACCAAGCTAGAAGCCGCGCCCGTCCAGCGCATCGGCAACATCCTTATTCTTTGGCGTCCCCGCAAAGACGCGCCGGAAAAGAAAAAAGAAGCCCCGCCTCCCAAAAACCCGGCCACGGCCCAATCTGCCGCCGCATTTGCCGCCGCCGCCCGCCGTGCCGCGTTGGCAAAAACTGTTGCTGGCCAAAAACACGTTGATAGCCGTCGCGGAAATTTTTCGCGCCCCCAAACCCGGCAACGAATTGCCCCGCGTGGCGGGCGGTAAGGTACGCGACAAGACGGGCATATGGCGGTTTTGCGGCCTTCGCCCTCTTTTTCCCCTTCCCCCGCGTATGCCGCCCGCGAAAAGCTGGCTGAAGGGTTTGTTAGCCAGATTGTTTGCTGGGCAAAAAATAATGAGATAGATGCCGCGCTGCTTGCGCGTATTGCGCGGGAACTGGCGTATGCCGTGTGTGATGGCCATGTTTGTATGCCGCTGGATGCGCTGCGGGGCGTCAGTGCGGATGAAGCGCGGCAGGTTCTGCTGGGCAGCGGCGTGGCGGCGGAAGCGGATTCATCCGATTTGGGCGCGACGGCCTATCCGATGGTCATCGACGGCGGGCGGCTGTATTTGCGAGCTTTTTTTGACCTTGAACATCGTTTGTCCCGTGCCTTAACGTCCTTAGCTTTGCCGTTGCCTGTGGATGAGGCGGCGATGAGCCGTTTTCGTGCCGCGTTAGGGGCTTTGTTCCCATCTAATCAAGACATCAACTGGCAGAAAGTGGCCGTGGCGCTGGCGCTTACGCAGCGGCTCGCCATTATCAGCGGCGGTCCGGGCACGGGCAAAACCACAACGGTGGCGGCGCTTATTGCGTGTTTGGCTGAAGTGACGCCGGATGTGCGTATTGTGCTGGCCGCGCCTACTGGCAAGGCGGCCGCGAGATTGCGCGAGGCACTGGCCGCCCGCGCCCGCGATTTGCCCGAAGCGGCCCGTGCGCGGTTGCCGGCGGAGGCGTATACCCTTCACCGTTTACTGGGGGCGTCATCAACGCTAGGGCGCTTCCGGCATCACGCCGCCAACCCGCTTGCGTTGGATTTGCTCGTGGTCGACGAAGCCTCCATGCTGGACCTCGCCCTTGCTACGAGCCTTCTCGACGCATTGCCGCCTCACGCCCGGCTGGTTTTGCTGGGTGATAAGGACCAACTCGCTGCCGTGGAAGCCGGCGCTGTTTTTGCCGATATTTCAAACGGGTGGTGTTTTCCAAAAGATGCCGCCGCACGGATTGAGGCATTGACCAAAACAGCATCCGACATCCTCACAAAAGGGGAGGGGTGTCCTGCCGTATTGCCGGGTTGCGTGGCCTGGCTTCTAAAAAGCCATCGTTTTAGCGCCGATTCTGGCATTGGGCGGCTTGCGCGGGAAATTAACGCAGGGGAAGGGCGGAGGGCGCTGGAATGGCTACGCGCACAGCCAGACGCCGCCATACGCTGGGTTGAAGGCAGTGCGCCGCGTTCTGATGAGTTTGCTCCACATGACGCACGCCCTTCCGCCGCCGCGCTTAAGGCGATGGAAGAGGGCTACGCCACTTATTTTGAGGCGCTCCGGGCCATAAACGCCGATGAATCGCCGCGCTCCCTTTTTGCTGCTTTTGAGCGTTTCCGCATTCTGGTGGCCGTGCACGAAGGCCCTCGCGGGCTGGCGGCGGTGAATGCTTATTTAGAACGCTTTGCCCGCGCCGCGTTAGGCATTCCCGCCGATACCGGCCCGTTCTGGACGGGACGCCCTATCATCGTGCTAGAAAACGATTCCGCCAACCGGCTTTTTAATGGCGATGTCGGCTTATGCTTGCCGGATGCCGAGGGCGTGGCGAAGGTGTTTTTTCCCACTTCTGACGGCGGGTTCCAAACGATGCTGCCTAGCCGCCTGCCTACACACGACACGGCTTTTGCCCTCACTGTCCATAAAAGCCAAGGTTCGGAATTTGCCGAAGTGCTATTGCTTTTACCGGCTCGCCCCGTGCGGGCGCTTTCCAGAGAACTTCTTTACACGGCCGTGACCCGCGCATCCCGCCGTGTCACTATTGCGGGCAGCGCGGAAGTTTTCGAGGCAGGATGCGCGGCGCGGAACGTCCGGTTTAGCGGCCTAATTGAAACGTTACGCAGGCAGAACCGGCACATTGAAGGGAGCACATGATGAAAACGATGGAACTTTTTCTGTGGCGGCACGCTGACGCGCTGGCAGGCTCACCCGATGCCCAGCGCGAACTCTCCCCGCTTGGGCACGAACAAGCCCGCAGGGTGGCTGAATGGCTCATGGCCCGCGCGCCTGCGGATTTGCGCCTGTTGGTGAGTCCGGCCGCCCGCGCCCGTCAGACAGCCGCTTATTTTCAGGGCAATAAGGAGGACATCCAGATTTGCCCGCAACTCTACGACAGCCTATCGCCTGACGACATTCTGACTCTCCTCGAATGGCCGTTCCTTGCCGCGCCCACGCTCGTTGTGGGTCATCAGCCTTTAATTGGCGCGCTGGCCGCCCGCTTGCTTTCCGACTCGTCTTTTCCCGGCGCTTTCCGTAAAAGCGCCCTCTGGTGCCTGCACGTTGAACATGGGCAGAACAACGCACGGCTGATTCAAATCGTCGATGGCGATATGAACCTACAGCCGGATTCCAGCCCAAAACCAACCACGTAAAATGTGGCGTTCCCGCTTTCACGCCCTCACAACCCTTAGGAAAAATTCCCATGACCACTCTCCGCGAAGATGACTTCATCCAATCCATCGCTGACGCTTTCCAGTTCATCAGCTACTACCACCCCGTTGATTTTGTCCGCGCCCTTGGCAAGGCTTGGGAGCGCGAAGAAAATCCCGCCGCAAAAGATGCCATTGCCCAGATTCTGGCGAATTCCCGCATGAGTGCCGAAGGCCACCGCCCGGTTTGTCAGGACACCGGGCTGGCCGTGGTTTTTCTAAAAGTGGGGATGGACGTGCAATGGCAAGCCAAGCGAAGCATCCAAGAAATGGTGGATGAGGGCGTGCGCCGCGCCTACACCCATCCCGATAACAAACTGCGCGCCTCCGTATTGCTGGACCCGGCCGGCAAACGCCTCAATAGCCGTGACAACACCCCGGCCGTGGTCCATATGGAAATTGTCCCCGGCAACCGCGTGGAAGTTACCTGTGCGGCCAAGGGCGGCGGCTCGGAAAACAAAGCCAAATTCGCCATGCTCAACCCGTCTGACGACATCGTCGACTGGGTGCTCAAAACCGTCCCGCAAATGGGCGCGGGCTGGTGCCCGCCGGGGATACTCGGCATTGGCATTGGCGGTACGCCCGAAAAAGCCATGCTGCTTGCCAAAGAGTCGCTGATGGCCCCCGTCGATATTCACCTACTGCGTACCAAAGCGGCTAGCGGCGCAACGCTTACAACCATTGAATCTCTGCGGCTTGAACTCATGGAAAAAGTCAATGCCCTCGGCATTGGCGCGCAAGGGCTGGGCGGTCTGACTACTGTTGTCGATGTCAAAATTCTGGATTACCCAACGCACGCCGCCTCCAAACCCGTAGCGATGATTCCCAACTGTGCCGCCACGCGCCACGTCCATTTCCATCTCGACGGCAGCGGCCCAGCGGTGCTCACCCCGCCCCGGTTACAAGACTGGCCCGCTGTCACTTGGCAGCCCAACACCCAGTCCGCCACCCGCGTCAATCTGGATACCCTCACCAAAGAAGAAGTGGCCTCTTGGAAACCCGGCCAGTCGCTCCTGCTAAACGGCAAAATTCTCACCGGGCGGGACGCCGCGCACAAACGCATCCAAGACATGCTCAACAAAGGCGAAAAACTGCCCGTCGACTTCACCAACCGCGTTATTTATTACGTCGGCCCCGTCGACCCCGTGCGCGATGAAGTCGTTGGTCCCGCAGGCCCCACCACCTCCACGCGGATGGACAAATTCACCCGCATGATGCTAGAGAAAACCGGCCTGATTGTCATGATAGGCAAGTCCGAGCGCGGCCCTGCGGCTATCGACGCCATCCGCGACAACCGCTCTGCCTACCTCATGGCCGTAGGCGGCGCGGCCTACCTCGTCTCCAAAGCCATCAAAGCCTCAAAAGTCATGGCCTTTGCCGACCTTGGCATGGAAGCGATTTACGAGTTCACCGTCCAAGACATGCCCGTTACCGTCGCCGTAGATTCCACAGGCGTGAGCGTGCACCAGACAGGCCCCAAACAATGGCAGGCGAAAATCGGAAAGATTCCGCTATGACCGCCCGTGAAAAAGGGGGCGTCGTCAGTTTTTCTCGGGGAGCCGAGATATGGATGCACTATGCGCGCATGTTCGCTGTTTCGTGCGGCATTGTGATTGCATCGTCGCTTGCGTTAGGGATGCTTATTGGCGGCGTGTTTTTTTATATCCGCACGGATGCCTCCGACCGCTACTGGATTGAGCGGAATTACGCCGCAAAATTGCGGGAAGCGGTTTTTATGGGCCGCAGCAAAATGGCGTTGGAAGTCGACGGTGCCCGGCACACGCTCACGGCGGAAGAAGTCAAACAACTCACCGAAGAGCCATCCGAGTTTGCGCGTGTTACGGCATGGAACGGGATGGTGCTTGGGGGGGAAGTGGCGCTTGGCGCGATTTTTTTAATCGTCCTTTACTGGTGGCATTACGGGCGGGGAAAAATGCGCGACAGCCATGTGCGCGGCGCTTCGCTTGTTGATGGCAGCGAACTGAAGCGCCAGATTGACGCGAACGGCGATGGGAGCCCCTACGAAATCGCGGGCGTCCCCATGCGGCGGAAATCGGAAACGCTTCACTCATTATTTGCCGGGGCGCAGGGCACAGGGAAATCGCAGCAGTTCTTTGCGCTGATGCGGCAAGTCCGGCGCAGGGGGAAAAAAACAATTGTTTATGACCCCACTGGCGAGTTCACGCAGGAGTTTTACCGCCCCGGCATCGATATTCTGATGAACCCGCTGGATGCGAGAAGCCCCAACTGGAACCCGTGGTGCGAGATTGACATGGATTACCATTATGACAATCTCGCTGCGGGCCTCATCCCTGAACCCAGCGATACGGATCCTTTTTGGGCGCTTGCGGGGCGGGCCGTTTTTTCCGATACGCTGCGTGTGCTGGGCCGCGCCAATCGCGGCACGAATTCCGCCCTCTGCTCGGTCCTGCTAAATTCCAGCCTCGACTCGCTGCACGCCACCCTGATGGGGACTGCGGCGGCATCTTACGTTGACCCGAAAACCGAACGGACGGGGATGTCGCTCAAGATGACGGTGCAGAACCAATTGAACGCCTTCCGGCTTCTCCACGATGAGGGCGAGCTATTTTCGATTCGCAAATGGATTAGGGAAGAAGGCACGGATTCGTGGATGTTCATCACGGCGCGGGAATCCGTGCGTGAAGCCTTGAAACCCATTTTGTCGCTTTGGCTTGACACAACCATTAAGGCCGTACTGGATTTAGAACCCATCCACACCGAGCGGATGTGGTTTTTTATTGATGAGCTGCCCACGCTCCAGCGTATCGACTCCCTCAAACTGGCACTAACCAACACGCGCAAATTTGGCCTCTGCATGGTGCTTGGCGTACAAGATTTTTCGCAGATATACAGCCTCTACGGGCAAGACCTTGCAAAAACGATTATTTCGGGCTGCCAAACCAAGCTGCTGCTGCGCGTCACCGATGGCACAGCGGCCAAGCTGCTGGTTGAACTTGTAGGCCAAGCCGAGGTTGACCAAAAAGAAGAAACCTTAAGCTACGGCACCACATCGCAGCGCGATGGCGTAAGCATTATCGCCCGCCGTTCGATGCGGGATATATTGCTGCCCTCTGAAATTACGACTCTCCCCGACATGGAAGGGTATTTGCTAGTTCCGGGGCCGTACCCCGTGGGGCGGGCCAAATACGGGTTTGCCGCGCCGCAAAAGAACGTGCCGGGTTTTGTAGCCCGTCCCGGTTTTGATGCGTCTGCCTTTAACATTTCCCCCCAACTTAGTGCCTTACGGCACTTACTGCACTGATTGCTTTACTGGCAATACGCTAACAATCAATGGCTCTCGCAACGTCGTAGTAGGCCAGGAATGGATAATTCGATACCCCGCTGTAGGCGGTTTCTCCACTTACAATTTTTTGTTGCCCTACGACATTAAAAACAACCAGACAATTCTAAAAGTGGTGGGGGATGCTGATGTCACCAACGCGACAATCAATATCGGGATTTGGGGCGGAAATAGCTTTATTAACCTTACGTCGGGTGAAGCGGTGAAATTGATTGATGCAGACAATTTGGTCGGCACAGGCAAGCCCGGTACATTTACAGCTTCCCAAGGATCGACGCTCAAGTATGACTTCACCATCTACCAAGACGCGGATATTCTTTGGGCGAAATTAGGCGGCTTCAGCACCGGCGGCACGGGCGGTACGGGCAGCACATCCGGCTCCGTCAGCGTAGTAGAAGGCACCAAGACGCTTTCCGAAGGGTTTTTGTCGGGGCTTGTGTCGACCAACCTTGGCGGCGAAATCTCAACGGGCGCGGCGTTCCAAGCCATCCAGGCGGGCGGCACGGGGGGTGTGCAAAGTTTTGGCTCGGTGGATGCCGTGCATGTGCGCGCCAACACCGGCTCCCATGTGGATGTGGATGGCTATAGCTTGGTGGTGGGCGCTTCTTACGGGCTAGGGTTGGGCGAATCCTCAAAATTGACGCTCGGCGGTTTCTTTGAGTACGGCAACCACGATTACGACACCTACAACAGCTTCCCCGGCGCCAGCCTCAAGGGCAAAGGCAACTCAACCTATACCGGCGGCGGGCTGATGGCCGGGACCAAGTTTACGCAGGACGGCGGCGGCTTTGCCCATGTTGAGTTAGCCCTGCGCGCGGGCCACATCAAAACGGATTTCCGCAGTACGCAACTGCAAGACTTAACGGGCGTCAACGCCAGCTATGACAGCAGTTCAACCTATTACGGGGTGGTTCTTGGCGGCGGCAAAACGTTTGCCTTCACGCAGTATTCGGAATTGGATGTGTACGGAAAACTCTTCTATACCCGCCAGAACGGCGACACGGTGAATCTTTCGACAGGCGAAGAAATCAAGTTTTCAGCCGTGAGTTCCAAGCGCGCCCGTGCGGGGGCACGTTACAGCCACACGCTGGACAACGCCCGCCGCTGGACGCTTTACGGAGGCTTGGCCTACGAGCATGAGTTTGACAGCAAAGCCAAGGCCAAGATAAACGGCCAGCATAAAATTGACTCGCCGGATATGAAAGGCGGCACGGGCATCCTAGAAGCCGGCGTGCGCCTAAAACCCAAAGCCGACGGGCCGTTTTCGCTCAACCTTTCCGTCCAAGGCTTTAGCGGCAAGCACCAAGGCGTAGCCGGCGGCATACAGGCAAAGCTGGCGTTCTAAGCAAACCCATCCGCTGTTATTTTTCGCGCCGCCGCAGAATCTGCCTTTAATTAGATTCTGCGGCGTATGCGTTGCTTAGCAGGGGTTTTGCCCCGTCATCTACAAATTACCCCCCGCTTACCGCCAGCATCAGCTGGTTAATCCGCTTCACAAATCCTGCCGGGTCGTCCAGCGTGCCGCCTTCGGCAAGCACGGCTTGGTCGAACAGTACCGCTGCCCAGTCGTCGAACTGCTTTTCTTCGGATTTGAGCCGTTGCACGGTGGGATGATGCGGGTTGATTTCGAGGATGTGTTTTGTGTCTTGGCCGGGCTGGCCGGCGGCTTTTAGGATGCGCTCCAGATTGGTGCCGATATCGAATTCGTCAGCCACGAGGCATGCCGGGGAGTCGGTGAGGCGCAGCGTGACGCGCACTTCTTTGACGCGCTCGCCGAGGCTCTTTTTTATCTTTTCTAGCAGGGGTTTGTATTCGTCCGCCGCTTGTTCGGTTTCTTTTTTATCCGACTCGTCTTCCAGCTTGCCGAGGTCCAGCCCGCCGCGCGCGACTGAAACAAGCGGTTTGCCGTCGAATTCGGTGAGGTTGCCCGTTACCCATTCGTCGATGCGGTCGGAGAGCAGCAGGACTTCGATGCCTTTCTTGCGGAAAATTTCCAGATGCGGGCTGTTGCGGGCGGCGTTGAAACTCTCGGCGGTGACGAAGTAGATTTTTTCCTGCCCGTCCTTCATCCGGGCGATGTAGTCCTTGAGCGAGACGGTTTCGTCCGGCGTGTCGGCATGGGTGGAGGCAAAGCGCAGCAGGGCGGCGATTTTTTCTTTATTGGCAAAGTCCTCGCCTATGCCTTCTTTGAGTACGCGGCCAAATTCCTTCCAGAAGGCGGCGTATTTTTCTTTGTCGGCGGCTTCGTCGCTGTCGGCTAGGCTTTCTAACAGGCTTAGGACTTTTTTGGTACAGCCTTGGCGGATGGCGTCGATGTCGCGTGATTCTTGGAGGATTTCACGCGAGACGTTGAGCGGGAGGTCGGCAGAGTCGATAACCCCGCGCACAAAACGCAGGTAGGGCGGCATGAGTTTTTCGGCGTCGTCCATGATGAATACGCGGCGCACGTAAAGTTTGACGCCGTGGCGGGCGTGGCGGTCCCAGAGGTCAAAAGGCGCGCGCGAGGGGAGGTAGAGCAGCTGGGTGTATTCCTGCCGCCCTTCAACTTTGGCGTGGGTCCAAGCGAGCGGCTCGTCGTAATCGTGCCCAACGTGCTTATAAAACGCTTTGTATTCGTCGTCCGTAATATCGGCGCGGGGGCGCGCCCAGATGGCATTGGCTTGGTTGACGGTTTCTTCTTCGTCGGTTTGGACGTTTGCTTTTTTCTCTTCGTCCCACTCTTCTTTTTTCATCAGAATGGGTTGGACGATGTGGTCAGAGTATTTGCGGATAAGGCTCTTCAGCCGCCAATTGGAGAGGAGGTCCTCTTGGCCTTCGCGCAGGTGGAGGGTGATTTCCGTTCCACGGGCGGCGCGTTCCGTGGCCTCTACCGTGTAAGCGCCGGCGGTGTCGCCGCTCATGCTGCATTCCCAGCGCACGGCGTCAGTAGCCGGCAGCCCGGCGCGGCGGGTGATGACCGTGACTTTGTCGGCCACAATAAATGAGGAATAGAAGCCCACGCCAAATTGCCCAATAAGGTGCGCGTCTTTTTGCTTGTCGCCGGTGAGGCTGCTAAAAAATTCGCGGGTGCCGGATTTGGCGATGGTGCCAAGGTTGGTAATGACCTCTTCGCGGCTCATGCCAATGCCGTTGTCGGTGAGGGTGATGGTTTTGGCCTCGGCATCAAATGCGGCGCGGATAGTTAGGTTGCTATCGCCTTCTAGCAGTTCGGGGCGGTCAATGGCCTCAAAACGTAATTTGTCGCAGGCGTCAGACGCATTCGAGATGAGTTCGCGCAGGAAAATCTCGCGGTTGGAATATAGCGAATGAATCATCAGGTGCAGTAGCTGTTTGACTTCTGCCTGAAAATTTAAGGTTTCCGTTGTTTGGGTCATGAGTTTCCTCCGGGAGTTGCGGTGTTTTGTGTGGCTGTTCAAGTGGGGATTTGGAGGAAGGGTTTCAAGCCCCATTGCCTTATCATCCCATTTCATCATGCCTATCCAGCCTGCCCCGCTCCAATTTGCTGCCGACGGTACGCCTTGTTCCGAAGCCTATGGCGATGTCTACCATTCTGCCGATGGCGGGTTGGGGCAGGCACGGCATGTGTTTTTGGGCGGAAACGGTTTGCCTGTGCGCTGGCGGGGGCGGGAACGCTTTGTGATTGTTGAGACGGGCTTTGGGCTAGGGCTGAATTTTCTGGCGGCTTGGGAGGCTTGGCGGAAAGACCCCGCACGGTCGCGCACGCTGCATTTTGTTTCTTGCGAACTGCATCCGTTTCAGGCGGATGATTTGGCGCGCTTACATGCGGCGTGGCCGGAACTGGCGCCCATCTCAAGCCAGCTTCGCGTCCAATGGCCCGTGCTCTCGGGCGGGGTGCACCGCTTGCACTTTGAGGGCGGGCGGGTGTGCCTGACGCTCTACTTTGGCGATGTGCGGGAGGCGCTGGCGCAGTTTGATGCGTGTGCCGATGCGTTTTTTCTGGATGGTTTTTCTCCCGCCAAAAACCCGGAAATGTGGTCGGCGCGGGTGTTTTATTTGCTCTCTAAGCTGGCCGCGCCCAACGCGACTCTGGCAACTTGGTCGGTCGCGGGGGAGGTGCGCGAGCAGTTGCGCCGCGCACGGTTTGCCGTGGAAAAAGCGCCGGGTTTTGGCGGCAAGCGGGAAATGCTGCGCGGCACGGTTCATCCTAAATCGCGTGTCCGGGACGTTTTGCCGCCGCCTGCCGTGCGTCACGCAGTGGTGATTGGCGCGGGCGCGGCGGGAACTTCTATCACTGAACGTTTGTGCGCTCGCGGTTGGGAAGTTGACATCATCGACTCCGCAGAGAAGCCGGGGCAGGGCGCTTCTGGGAATCATGCGGGGGTTTTGCGCCCGCAACCGAGTTTTGACGATAACCGCATGAGCCGTATTACCCGCGCTGGGGCGCTCTATGGCTGGCAGCGCGTCAAGGATGCTTTTGCGCTAGGTTTGCCGCTGCGTGCGGAGGCGTGCGGTGTTTTTCATCTGGCCCGCGACGCGGAGCAGGAAGCAAAGATGCGGGCTGTGGCGGAGCGTCTTGCTTGGCCTGAAACGTTGTTGCGCTTTGCCGGGGCGGGCGAGGCGGGCGGGCAAGTCGGCTGGCGGGTGCCGTATGGCGGCTGGCATTTTCCGGGCAGCGGATGGGTTCAGCCGCACAGTTTATGCGCGGCCAATCTGGCCGCGTGGCCCGCCCGTGTCCGTGCGCATTGGCTGTGCTCCGTGGCGGCGCTTGCGCGCCGCGGGGAAAATTGGCATGCCCTTGATGCCGAGGGCCGCACGATAGCCCGTGCCCCTGTGATGGTGCTGGCGGCCGGGGTAGGGAATCCTCGTTTCGAGCAAACGCGGAACGTGCCGATTTTGAGCGCGCGCGGGCAGGTGAGCGTGTTATCTGCCGCTAACGGCAGCGCGCCGCGCACGGTGGTTTGCCAAGGCGGTTATGTCACGCCCGCCGTGGACGGTTTGCGGTGCGCGGGCGCGAGTTTTGATGTGGGCGACCCAGACACTGAATTGCGCCTTGCAGACCAGCAAGCCAATCTCGCCAAATTAGAAAGCATTCTGCCGGGTTATACCGCAGGGCTGGATGCCCAAACGGTTGCCGCACGGGTAGGTTTCCGTCCGCTCTCGCCCGACCGCTTGCCGATAGTGGGCGCTGTTCCCGTTGATAAAGAGTCTGCCTATCCGGGGCTTTACGTCCTCTCCGGTTTCGGGGCGCGGGGGCTGACATGGGCGGCGCTGACGGCGGAATTGCTGGCGTCACGCATAGAGGGCGAGCCGTTGCCGTTGGAACTCGAACTCGTGTCTGCAATGAGTCCCGCCCGTTTTTTGTCGCACCAAACCCGGAAACGCATCACGGATGAATGAAATCAGGTGGAATGACGGCGTGAAGAAAGTCAGTTTCGATTCTTATCTATAGATATACAGTCCAAATAACGAAAAATACAAAGTCTGTGTCTATCGCCATGCCTTTCCAATTCGTTGTTTTATTGAGTAGCCTCGTGCTTGCTGCGGTTTTTGCAGTGGGCGGGAAATATTTATATTCACAAGAAAGTAGCGAATTTGAGCTTGAGCTGTCTGCCAGCCGTACAACTCTTTTTAATGTCTACGCTCTCCAGAGAGAGGCGCTGTTACAGCACATGCAGGTGCTGGCTTATAGCATTGCGACCAATGTCGACAGTGTGAACCTGATGAGCGCGGCGGTAGACGATATGCGCAACTCGGCGATGCGTGGCGATAACACGGCGCGGGTCCAGCGTCTGCATGACATGTTTAAGACGCAGCTAGCGCAGCAGTGGGATACATTAACGACGCAATACAATGTGCTTCACATGCAGTATCTGTTGCCAGATGGAACAACCTTTCTGCGCATGGATGCGCCCACTAATTTTGGCGACGTGCCGCTTTCCATCCGCCCCATGCTGGCGGATGTCATCAAGAACCACCAAGTCCGCTCTGGGTTTGAGATTGGGCGTACCTATGCGGGCACACGCGGCATTGCGCCCATCATGCGCACAGATGCCGACGGCCAGAAAAATTGCATTGGCATTGTGGAAGTCGGCATTAGGCTAGACAAACAACTCGACAGGCTAAGCAGGTTTTTTGGCAGCGGCTATGCCGTGCTGCTAAACAGCAGCAGTGTGACGGGCGTGATGCAGGAAAAATACACGCCTACAGAGAAAATCGGGGACCGCTTCCTGCTTTCGTCCAGCGGGCCGGAAGCGGCTGAGTGGCTTAAAGCGGGGAAAATAATCATTGATGAGGCGGCTCCCAGAGAGGAGGCGCAAGATTTTTTATTGAACTGGACGGACCGCGTATCTAAAAAAGAGCACCAGTACCAAGTGATTACCTTTCCGCTCCATGACTACCGGAGCCGGATTAGGCCGGAGTACCCGCCGCCCGGGACGATGCTGCTATGGCGGGATGTCACCGAACAGGTGCAGCAACTCCACAATGCGCGTGTGCGCTCAATAGGCACCGCTGTGGTTGTCTGGCTTTTAGCCCAGGCGCTTTTGCTTGTGGCGTTCTATGTGCCGCGCAAGGAATGGCGTGCTCATTTGAGGCGCAGGGCGGCCATCATCAAACAGCTTTCAAACCGTAACGCGCTGTTGCTTAAGGCCACTGAGGACGGTATTTGCGGCGTGGACCGCGACGGCAACATCAGCTTTGTTAACCGCGCCGCGCTGATGATGACCGGTTTTGGGATAGAAGAACTTATCGGCAAAAATGTGCATAGCGTTTTACACCACCATCTCCCGCACGGCGGCGGCGAGTATGCGGCCGAATATTGCCCGCTCATGCAGACGTTAAGCGATGGCAAAGCGCGCAATAGCGAAGAATGGTATTTCCGGCGCGACGGCTCAACCTTTCCAGTGAAAGTATCGGCTACGTCGGTAATAGAAAATGACGTCATTACCGGTGCGCTCATTGTGTTTCACGACATCACCGAGCAGCGCAACCGGCAAGAAGCCCTGTTGCAATTAGCCACAACCGATTCATTAACCGGGGCCAGCAACCGCCGTCATTTCTTTGACCAGCTCGAAGCCGAGCTATCGCGGCAACGCCGCCACGGCGGGCTGGCTTCGCTGCTCATGACCGACCTTGATTTCTTCAAACTAGTAAATGACAAATACGGCCACGCGGCAGGGGACGCGGTATTGAGCCATTTTGTGCGCATCGTCCGCCAGACTGTACGCCGCAGTGACGTGATTGGGCGGCTAGGCGGAGAGGAATTTGCCATTCTGCTTCCCGGAGACGGCACCTCAGGCGGGCGGGAACTGGCGGAACGCCTACGGCGCACCTTTGAAGAAAACCCCACCACCATCGGCGGGCGCACGATTCCCTGTACCGTGAGCATCGGCATTTCAGATTTACGCACCGATGACATGACGGCAGATAAACCGCTCCTGCGCGCGGACATTGCGCTGTATTCCGCCAAAGAAGCCGGCCGCAACTGCACGGTGCTTTTCGACCCGTCCAGCACAGACTCCACCGCCGTCAACCAAGCCATTAGGCAGAGCGAATGGAAATCGGACCCCGCCACAGCATCCACGCCCCCGGCGGCGTCAACGCTGCTAAATAGCGTCAAACCTTCGTAAAACAACTAGTAGGGGCAGGTTTCAAACCTGCCCAACGCCCCAGCGCCAACGTAGGGGCAGGTTTCAAACCTGCCCAACGCCCCAGCGCCAACGTAGGAGCAGGTTTCAAACCTGCCCAACACCCCAGCGCCAACGTAGATACCGTCTCCTAGGTCAAGCATTTTTCAAGAAATAGCCTGATAAGGGATGCGGTTTTGCCCTCTCCCCTTGTGGGAGAGGGTGGCGCGAAGCGCCGGGAGAGGGGGAGGGCGAGCATTGCTCGCCCCAACGCCCGTACAGCGTGACCGTTCAGGGCGGGCCAACGCCCGCTCCCCCTCTCCCCTGCCCCTCTCCCACAAGGGGAGAGGGGTACTTAACAGCCAGCCGTCATTTCCGCGAAAGTGGGAAATGTTGGGAGCACATAGTTTAAGGCCGTTACAAAAGCCTCTGTTAGCGGCCCACAAAATCAGCAATGGCATCAATGACTATTTGGGGTTTAACGAGAAACGGGAAATGGCCGCTGCCTTCAATTTTTAGCAGCACGGTTTGCGGGGCGTTGCGTTGGATGGCGTCGATTTGGTCGAGCGTTGCGTATTCGTCTTGGACGCCTTGGATGGCGAGTACGGGGCAGGCGATGTTTTTTAGCTGGGGGCCGATATTCCAGCCGCGCCGGGTTGGGTCAAGCCAGACGTTGCACCAGCCGTAAAACGCGGAATCAACGTCACTGTGGTATTTCGCCAGCCGCTGGCGGAGGTCGCCTTGCTCATAGGCGGTGCGGGCGCGTTCAATGCCCGTGAGGCAGACATCTTCCACGCAGTAATGCGGCGCAATAGTGATGATGCCGGGATAACGGCCTTTGCCCGCATCATGTGCCGCCGCAAGCAGGGCGATGCTGCCGCCGTCGCTGTGCCCAATGAGCCAAGGGCGCGTGATGCCCATCGTTTCCAGCACGGCGGGCAGCACTTCAAGTGCTTCGCGTTCAAGATAATCGGCGGGGAACGGCTCCCCGTGCGGGCGGGGCGTTGATGCGCCGTAAGCAAAACGGGAATAGGCAAAGCCACGGCATTGCAAGCGGTGGCACAGCGCCGAAGGAAAATCGCGCCATAGCGCGACACAGCCTAGCCCTTCATGCAAAAAAACGAGCGTTGGTGCGTCATCCGGGACGTTCTCCGGGCCAAACCATGCGTATTCGAGCGAAAGCTGCCGGGGGCGTGAGTTGTTTGGCGGGAGGGTGAGAAAGCGTTTCATGGTGAACAACGGTTTGTGGCTAAACCGCTATCTTGCGGATTTTCACACCGATGAGGTTCCGCCAAATACTCCTGCGTGCGCATTTCGGTGAGGCGGCTTACCGTGCGGGCAAATTCATTGGCGCGTAATCCATCAACATAAAGGGTAGGCGCGTGGCCTGCGGCGCTGGCAATGAGTTTGACGCGAAAATCGTAAAGCACGTCAATCAGCCACGTAAACCGCCGCGCTTCTGATGCCTCTTTGGGGCGCATTGCCGGAATGCCCGAAAGCAATACGGTGTGATAGGCGCGGGCAATTTCCAGATAATCGTTTTGTGAGCGCGCCGTGCGGCATAACGCATCAAAATCAAACCAGATAACGCCGTCGGCATGCCCCCGGACAGGTATCTGCCGTTCTAGCACCTCGATAACCCCGCGTTGCGGGGCGGCTCCGGTTAAGCGGCGGAAATCTTCAGCTAAACGTAAGTCGGCTTGCTCGCCGGGCGGGATAAGCCATGACTCGATTTCTTCTAGCGCCCGCAAGCGGTAATCAAAGCCGTTATCCACCTCGATCACGTCAAAGCGTTTTTTTAGCATCTCAATGGCGGGCAGAAAATTTACCCGCATCAGCCCGTCCGGGTATAAGCCGTCTGGCGGATAGTTGGATGTCATCACAAAAATCACGCCGCGTTCAAACAAGGCTTCTAGCAAACGCCCCAAAATCATGGCATCGGCAATATCCGAGATATGGAATTCGTCGAAGCACAGCAAGCGCGTTTGCGCGGCGATGCGGGCGGCGATTTTTTGCAATGGGTCAGGCAAGTGGTTGAAGCGGCGCAGGTCGTTTTGGACTTCCTGCATAAAAGCGTGGAAATGGGTACGGCGCTTCCGGCGGTACGGGACCGTATCAAAAAAGCAATCCATCAAAAAACTTTTTCCCCGCCCAACCCCGCCCCACAAATAAACGCTTTTCGGCTCATGCGGATGGATAAGCATTTTGCGTAACTTTGTGCGGCGTGCGGCTTTGAACGCCAGCAATTCGCTATACAGTTTTTGTAGGCGCGCCGCCGCGGCCCGCTGTGCCGGGTCTGCCGTATAACCCCGTGCGAGGAGTTGGTGGTGATAGGCGTCGAGTACGCCGTGTTCAGGCGCGCCTAAAATTCGGTGGGGCAGCACCACGGTTAAGCCTTATGCCCTTCCCCATGCGCGGCGGTTTTGTGGGCTTGGTCAGCCAGCGCGCCCGTATCGACCCGGAAAAAAATCGAATCGCCCACGGCGGTCAGCTCATCGCCAGCGCGAATCTCACAAATAACCCGGGTCTTGCGCCCCACGTCGCCTTCAATCCAAGCAGAAAGATGAAGCGGGACACCCATTGGCGTGGGCTTGAGATACCGGATGCCCAGTTGCCCCGTTACACAGCCCACCTTAGGCAAGCTGCCGGGTTCACGCCCTTCGGCGCGGTAGTGATGCGCCATCACAGTCCAGTTGGAATGGCAATCCACCAGCATTGCCAAAAAACCGCCATACACCAGCCCCGGCCAGCTTGTGTATTTCGTATCGGGATGGACCGTGGCCACAACCCGTTTGCCGTCCTCGGACCAATAACTTTTAATCTGGATGCCTTTTGGGTTAGCGGGGCCGCAACCGTAGCAAATACCGTCTGGCCCGCAAACATCCTGCAAAGCGTGGCTCATGATTTCTCTCCTGTGAAAACAATGGACGGCAGATTATCCCATGCGCGGGAAAAAGCTGTCTGAAATCAAAAAGCGGCCCGGCAATGTAATTTGCATGGCCTTTACCGAAACCGCTTGCGCTTAATTTCCGGCGGCGCGGCCGCATTCAGCCGCCGCGTCCCCGTGGGCGCAAGAGACACCTCCGAAAGCGGCCCGAGCAATTCGGCAAGCGTCACATTCAGCGCATAACAAATGTTTGCCAGCGTCTCGATAGAAGGATTGCCCACGCCCCTTTCGATAGCAGAGATATAAGTACGGTCAACCTGCGCATCAAACGCAAGCGTTTCTTGGGACTTTTCCGC
>JAIRPB010000048.1 GCA_031257305.1 Azoarcus sp. | reverse complement strand
AAGCAGGATGCTTGCCCTACTTTTTAGACGCCTTCCGGCGTCGCCCCTCTCCCCCCCCTGCGTGGACAAATCCGAAACGTGTCGGTTTTGCCGGAACAAGGGCGGGTTTGAAACCCGCCTCTACAAGCCAGAGCCGTGGAATAGTTCCCATGCCTGTCTCACCCAAATCCAGCCCCGTCATTGCGAGAAGCGAAGCGACGAAGCAATCTAGGATGGCCGGAATAACGGCAGCATGGATTGCTTCGCTTCGCTCGCAATAACAGGCGTTCTGCGATGGCTTGGCGGCAGGGAGGATATCTACAAAAAGCGGGGCGGCGGGAAAATCAATTGCAGGGGCGAGGCTTGCCTCGCCCGCCCCTCTCCCCTAACCCCTCTCCCACTTGTGGGAGAGGGCAAACAGAAGGCGTTAATGAACGCGAATACACACGAATAAAGCCCAAAAACGCCCAAAAAATTAGCGTGTATTCGCGTTCATTCGCGGTTTGATGTTTAACGGGCTTATCGCCTTCCCCCCGGCGCGGGCCTGCGTCCGATGGTGACGTTGGATTCGGTTTCGCCTTCTTTGCGCAAAAGGCGGAACGCCGCAGTCTGCCCGGGGCGTAGCGAGGCGATGATGCCTAGCACCTCGTCAGGGACGCGGACGGCCTGCCCGTTAATGGCGATGAGCATGTCGCCGGGACGCAGGCCGCTACGGTCTGCCGGGCTGCCGCGTAGGACGCTGTAGATGAGTACGCCCTGCACGGTGGGTAGCTTGAAAGATTCAGCCAGCTCAGGGGTAATTTCCTGCATTTCAATGCCAATCCAGCCGCGTGTGACTTCGCCATGCTGGATGATTTGTTCAAGCACGTTGCGGACGGTTGAGACGGGAATGGCAAAACCGATGCCTAGGCCGCCGGCAGTTGCTTCTGTGCCGCGTGCGTTGTTGGCGCGTGAGTAAATGGCGGTGTTGATGCCGACGAGCCTGCCGGTGCCGTCAATGAGCGCGCCGCCTGAATTGCCGGGGTTGATGGCGGCGTCTGTCTGGATGTAGTTCTCAAAGGCGTTGATGCCGAGGTGGTTGCGCCCTAGCGCCGACGCGATGCCCATTGTCACCGTTTGCCCGATGCCGAAAGGGTTGCCGATAGCCAGTACGACATCGCCTACGGCTAGGCTATCCGGCGGGGCAAAATCAATGGCGGGCAGGGCGTCAAGGGTGGCGAGCTTGAGAACCGCGAGGTCGGTTTCCGGGTCGCGGCCAATGAGACGTGCCCCAAATTTTCGTCCGTCGTTGAGGACGACTTCGATTTCGTCCGCATTTTCGATGACATGGTTGTTAGTGAGGACGAAACCTTTCGTGTCGATGATGACGCCCGAACCTAGACCGGTGCGTTCTGGCGTACTAAAAAAATGGCGGAAGAGCGGGTCGTTCATCAAAGTGTGGTTGGGGATTCTGGCCGCTTGCCGGGTGTAGATGTGCACGACGGCGGGCAGTGCACGACGCGCCGCTACGGCATAGGAGACCGTGCCTGTTGCGGCAACGGGAAGGGGCTGCGCGGGCACGGGCGCGGGGGCAACGGTTCTATGTAGCCATTCTGGTTTGAGCGTACCAATCACAAACAGGATGGCGACACTGACTGTCACGGCCTGCGCGAAAACCAACCACAAGCGACGCATAATGGAAACCTGCACTGAAAAACGGGAGAGGGTTATGCGGCGGGACGAATTGCGCCAATATTTGGACGAATTGTTGGATACCGCGCACTGGCGCGATTATTGTCCAAACGGGTTACAAGTGGAAGGGCGGAGCGAGGTGCGGCGGGTGCTGTGCGGGGTGACGGCAAGCCAAGCATTGGCTGACGCGGCGGCGGCGGGCGGCTATGACGCGCTGCTGGTGCATCACGGGTATTTCTGGCGGGGCGAGGATGGGTGTATTACGGGCATAAGGCGGCGGCGTCTGGGCACATTATTGGGGCACGATATTTCGTTGTTCGCGTATCACTTGCCGCTGGATGGCCATCCTTTGCTCGGCAATAACGCGCAGCTTGCTTTGCTGATGGGGTGGCGGGGCGAGGGACGTTTTGGCGACCAGAACATTGGCTGGGTGGGCGTCCCGCAGGAAAACGGGCTGAAGGCGCACGACATTGCGGCACGGCTTGCCGCCAAACTGGGGCGCGAACCGTTCTTGGTGGGCGACCCTCACCGCGCTGTCTCGCGTATCGCATGGTGTTCGGGCGGCGCGCAGGGGCTGTTTGAACAGGCCATTGCGGCGGGGGCGGAACTTTATGTTTCCGGGGAAATATCGGAACAGACCCCCCATCTGGCGCGGGAATCAGGCGTCCCTTTTATCGCTGCCGGCCATCACGCTACCGAACGCTACGGCGTACAGGCGCTGGCACAGCATTTGAGAGAAAAATGGGGATTAGAGGCGGAGTTTCTGGATTTGCCTAACCCGGTTTGAATCTCATGCGGGGGATGCTGCCTTCGGCATCCCCATTTTTTATTGTTTTGGCTGTTACGCGGCCGGCGGCTTTTCTTGCGTTGGATACCAAACGGACTGTTCTATGAAGTCCGAGAACGGTTCGGCTTGGGGGGAGAACATGAAGATATGTTCGTCCTCTTCTGCTTCGGTCTCTGTTTGCGGGGCATTTATGGCGGTGGCTTCTGGGTCAAAAGCGTTGGCAGGGCCGGTATAGGGACCGATAGCTTGTTCGAGAATATCGTTTAGGCAGAGGATGTCGTCGATGACCGTGAGCGGGAACCCACGCCGGGTTTCGTTGCGTGTGTCGTGCAGTAGCCGGTGCAGGTAAGCCTGGCATTCGCGTGTTCCCCAGTGCTGCTGCAAACGCGCCATGACATGCGGCATCGCGTCAAGACCCATCGGCATGTTGCGGGCGTTGTTGAAATTGTTCCAGTCGATTGTCCAGACGTTGAAGGTTTTATTTAGTTTTTGGGCGATTTTGTCGAACTCTGTGCGTTGCCCGCTGGTCCGGTAGATTTCAAGTAGCTTGAGCCAAGGCGTGAAGGCTTCTTTCGGGTTGTTTTCGATGAAATTTGCCAAAGCCTCCGCCGCGCTGTTGACCCGGCCATAACTCATCATGATGTCAGCCAGTTCAATAGTTGATTCGTGGCTACGGGCTTCTACCGGCGGAACTTTGAATGATTGCACATCAAGCGCGGGCGAGTCGGTATCCCATGCGGGCAGGGACATAGGCGCGGGAATAGAGGCTGGCGGAGAGACGGTTGTGACGGTGAGCGGAGCCGGGGCTTCCGCTGGAGATTCCTCGTTAGGTTGTTCCGTTGCGGG
>JAIRPB010000180.1 GCA_031257305.1 Azoarcus sp. | reverse complement strand
CCGAACTTCCGCCATGTCTGAACTGCCAGAAACCCATTCCGCCGAATCCCTTGTTGCCGAGAGCGGTAGCTATGAACTTCTCAAAACGCGCCTTATGGCATTGGGAAGCCAGCTACAGCAAAAAACCCATGCGTTAAACGATGCGCGTCTGGCGGAATTTGGCCGGGCGGCGCAAGCCCTCATCTTGCGGACCCGCGCCCGGACTGAAAACAACTGCGTGGCGCGTGACCTCACCCGTGTGGGCGATTTGCTGCTTTTTGGCTATAACGTATTCATCGGCCTGCGGACGGAAACGGCGGTCAGCGATGTGTTTTCGCTCTACCGCCTCAAGGAAGATGCCAGCGGCGCGGAAGAACTAGAGCCGGTTCCTTTAGCCGGTACGTTTCTTAAAGACCCTCGGTTTGTGGCGGATTTCCGGGAGCTTTACACCTACTACAAACACGCCAGCATCACGCAATTGCGCGTCCATCAGCACAAACTTTTCGCCGCGTTCAAAATTGGCGAAAAAATCTCTGACTTGCGCGTGTTCCGCTGGTCGCTGGATGCCAAAGGCCAGCTTAAATACATCGATAACCGGGGCGAGCGCGAGGTGGCGCTGCCGCCCGCGCACGACTTTGAATGGGTCGAGACAACACGCGAACAGCATGTGAGCGGCCGCCACCCGCATATCAATATTCTGGATACCGTTTTCGTTGAAACCGTGGGCGGGGACCTCACCGTCAAAATCGAAAACAATACCGAAACGGGGCTAGGCATTTACGCCGAGCCGGTGGAGGACAAAAACCAGTCATTGGCGGACGCGGACGTTTTTTATGCCAAAGTCGGCTCGCTCATTTTGCTGAAAATCCGCCCCTACCGGGAAAAAGAGGACCGCTACCTTGTTTTTAACCCGCGCACCAACACGGTGACGCGCATCGATGCCATCGGGTATTCCTGCGCACAGTTGCCTGAAGACCACGGGCTGATTTTTCCCGGCGGGTATTACCTGCAATCGGGCGAATACAAAGCGTTTGACCTCCCCGCGCAAGTCACCTCTGCCCTGCGTTTCAAGCGCGTGCTGCGTTCCCCAAACGGCGAAGATGTGCTCTACGTTTTCTATCAGCCCGAAGAAGGCCAGTACGCGCTGTTTTCCTACAACCTCATCGAAAAAAGCCTCTCGTCGCCCATTCTTTGCCACGGTTACGCGCGCTTTGAAGATGGCCGCATCCTTGTATTTCAGGCGGACAACCCGGAACCTGCGCGGGCGCACCCGATGCAGCTTTGGCAAACCCCGTTCTGTGATGACGAACACGCCCTCCGCGCCAGCGCCGCGCAAGGGTTTTGGGGACGTATCGGCAACCCAGAACTCGTGCGCGGCATCGCTGAACTGGCAAGCATTGCCCGTGCCGTCAACGAGCAGACGCCCACCCGCGCCGCCTATGACGAAATCATCCGCCAGTGCGCCCGGGCGCTTGATGCTTTCTTTTGGTTAGACACACAAGAAGCCGGCCAAATCAACGCCGATTTACGCAACATTGCCGAAGCCGCCCGCAATACGCTCGATGAGTTTGAAAAAGTCGAAAACATCCGCCGCGCTACCCAGCGCGCCATCGACGAAGCCGAAAGCCGCCATCAAGAACTGTTTTCGTGGATTGCCGGCACAATCTGGCAAAAGCCTAACGATTTTGTGAAGGCGCTTGAACGGTTGCGCGAGGAACGCGGCCAGCTACAGCTACTGCTGGAAATGCGTTATGCCGACGCCGCCCGCATTGGCAAGCTCGATACGGCGCTGGCCTCGGAAAGCACCCGGATTGGCGAAAAGGCCCTAGCGTTTTTATCGCAAGAAAAAGCATTTGACAGCACCAAGCAAGAACTCGCCCGCGCGGCGGATTTACTCGGCAAAGCCAGCACCAGCGAGGACATTGCCCGGATACTGGCTGAATTGGATGCCTCCGCAAAAGGGCTTGATACCCTGACCACGCAGATTGGCAACCTGCCCGGCGGCGACGCGGTGGTACGGACCAAAATACTGGACGCCATTTCCGGCGTTTATGCCGAAATCAACCGTTTGCGGGCCGAAGCGCGTAACCGCCGCCGGAGTTTTTCCAGTACCGAAGCCGCAGCAGAATTTGGCGCGCAATTCAAACTGTTTGGGCAGTCGCTTGAAAACGCTATTGAACTCGCCGATACCCCGGAAAAATGTGACGACTCCCTTGCGCGCCTGCTGGCCCAGCTAGAAGAACTTGAAGGGCGCTTTGCCGAAGAAGAAGAATTCCTCACCGCCATTGCCGCCAAGCGCGAATCGGTTTACGAATCGATGCTAGCCAAACGGCAAACGCTACTGGATGCCAGGTCGCGCCGCGCCCGCGCTATCAAAGATGCCGCAGCCCGAATCTTGGAGGGCATCCCGCGCCGTATCGCGCAAATGTCCGAACTCACGCAACTGCATAGCTACTTTGCCTCGGATCCCCTCATCGGCAAATTGCGCGCGCAGATTACCGACCTGCGGGGTTTGGGCGACGGCGTGGGCGCAGATGACCTCGACACCCAACTCAAAACCGCACGGGACCAAGCCATCCGTACCGTGCGCGACCGGGGCGAACTCGTTTCTGAATCTGGCGATACCTTGCGTTTGGGACGCCATGCGTTCACCGTAAGCCGCCAGCCGCTGGACATTACGCTCGTCCCGCGTGAAGGCGTACTGCAATACCACCTCTCCGGCACGGACTACTACGGCCCGCTGGCCCCGGAAGCCAGCGAAAAACTCAACGCCTACCGCGATTATTGGGACCAGTTGCTGGTTTCTGAAACGCCGGGCCTCTACCGTAGCGAGTACCTTGCGGGCGCGCTGCTTGAAGCCGTCATTGCCGGGGAGCCGGAAGCGGGCTTGGACTGGCAAGGGCTACAGGCGCTGTGCGCCAATATCTCGGATGTATCGCAAGGCGACTTAGCGCCGCTGCTCGAAAAAGTACGCGCCATGATGGCAAGCCGCTATCAGGAAGGCTATCAAAAGGGCGTCCATGATGTTGATGCCGCCCGTATTCTTGTTGCGCTTGTCAACATGCAGGCCCGTGCCGGCTTACTTTCTTATGGGCCGGATGCCCGGGCGTTAGCCATGCTCTACTGGCATAGCGGTTGTTTAGATGAGGACCGCGCCATGCTGCTGCGGCAAAGCCTCTCGGTGACAAGCATCCGCGCACAGTTCGGCACACGCGACAGCCTTAAACGCCTAGAAAAAAGCCTTGCCGGGGAAATTGCCGCTTTTGCGCCCGCCTATGGTTTTGACGTTGAGCACGGCGGTTTGGCGCGTCAGGCCGCCCGCTACCTCGTCCGCCAGCTTGCCGCCTCCCGGACGGGTGAAGTCTGGCTCATTTCCGCCGCCGCTGACGACCTCGCCACGAGCCTGCAAAGAAAGCTGGAAGCGGACAAACTCTATGCCGACTGGCAGCGCGATTTAGCAGCCGCCGGCCCGGAAGAACGCTGGCGCATCGCCCGCGACTGGGTAGCGGCGGCGGCCCGCCAAGCGCCGCATCTCGCTATTTGGGTGGAAGACGCCGCCACGCGGTTTGCCTTGGATGCCCCCCGCGAGCGGGTGAACGCAGAACTCGATACCGTGCTTAAAAACCTGCTTGGCGAGCACCCGCGCATCGCCGACGGCGCAATAACCCTCAACCTGCACGACCACTGGCGGCGCTACCTGCACCATTCTGAAACCGTCATACCGGCTTTCAAAGCGATGCAGGCCGTGCGGCATAGCATTCTTGAAACTGAAAAACGCAAACTCCGTTTAAGCCAGTTCCAAGCCAAACCGCTGTCATCTTTTGTCCGTAACCGCCTGATTGACGAAGTTTATTTGCCCATTGTGGGTGACAACCTCGCCAAGCAAATCGGCGCGGCCGGGGACGCCAGCCGCAGCGACCGCATGGGCATGTTGCTGCTTATCTCCCCGCCCGGTTACGGCAAAACAACCCTCATGGAATACATCGGCGACCGGCTAGGCATGATTTTCGTGCGCATCAACTGCCCCGCCCTCGGCCATTCCGTGACGGCGTTGGACCCCGCCACCGCGCCCAACAGCGCGGCGCGGCAAGAACTCGAAAAACTCAATCTCGGTTTGCTGATGGGCAACAACGTCATGCTTTATCTTGACGACATCCAGCACACCCATCCCGAATTCCTACAAAAATTCATCGCGCTGGCTGACGGTACGCGCCGCATCGAAGCCGTCCGCGACGGGCAGCCTGCCACGTGCGACCTTCGCGGCAAACGTTTTGCTATCGTCATGGCGGGCAACCCCTACACCGAATCCGGCGAGGTGTTCAAAATCCCGGACATGCTCGCCAACCGCGCCGACATCTACAACCTGGGCGACGTGCTCTCCGGCCGCGAGGCGCTGTTCTCGCTCTCCTACATCGAAAACAGCCTCACCGCCAACCCGGTGCTGCTGCCGCTCTCCTCGCGTGACCCCAAAGACGTTCACCGCCTCGTGCGCATGGCTGAAGGCGAGCAGATTGCCTCCAGCGAATTTGCCCACAGCTACGGCACGGCAGAACTCAACGAACTGGTTGCGCTGATGCAGCGCCTGTTCCGCGCGCGGGATTTGCTGCTCAAAGTCAATCTCACGTACATCGAATCCGCCGCGCAGCAAGACGCCTACCGCACCGAGCCGCCCTTCAAGCTGCAAGGCAGCTACCGCAACATGTCAAAACTCGCCGCCCGCATCACCCCGCTCATGGACGACGGCGAACTCGATGCCCTGCTGCGCGACCACTACCGGGGCGAAGCCCAGACGCTCACCACCGGCGCGGAAGAAAACCTCTTAAAACTCGCCGAACTGCTCGGCAGCCAAAACGAAGAAGAAAGCGCCCGCTGGCAAGCCATCTGCGACGAATACCGCCGCCGCAAAAAACTAGGCGGCGGCGACGCCGACGGCAGCCAGCGCATCGCCAACACCCTGCTAGATATTTCAAGAGCCGTGGATAGCCTGCGCCTCCAGCCCAGCACCCCGGAAATCATCGAAAAAGGCTTAGCCGGCATCGCCAAAGGACTCGGAAAAATCAAACCCCACGTCGACGTTGCCGCCCCAGACACCGCCGCATTCAGCGAAAGCCTGCGGGAAATGAAAAACCTCTACGACACCGCGCTGCTCCCGCTCGTGCGCGCCAACTACCTCAAAATGCGCATGGACCACAGCATCTGGCAAGACTTGAAACAGATGAGCGCGTTCATGGAAAAAATAGAGAAGATGTTCCCGGCGGAGAAACTGGGCGAGAAGTAACTTGTTCACTCCATCTTGCGGGAAAGCGAGGGCGGCTAGACAGACGGTTATCGCGTTCCCTGCATTTGGAGTTTTGCAAAAGTCTTATTTGGATGCTTTGCGGGATATGCAGAGGCAGTTTGAAAATTAAAATGGTTGATGCGGAAACGCGATTGCGTATATTTTCTTTATAAGCAAAATGAAGGAGGAAAACTATGAATCCAACTAAAACAATAAAACAAAGATTGACGGAAATTGAAAAAGAGCATGATGTCAAAATATTATATGCTGTTGAGTCGGGTTCAAGGGCATGGGGTTTTGAGTCGTTAGATAGTGACTATGATGTGAGGTTTATTTACGCGCACCCCAAAAACTGGTATTTGAACATTCTTCCCAAAAGGGATGTGATTGAATATCCTATTGTAGATGAATTTGATTATTCAGGATGGGATTTACGAAAAGCACTGTTTTTGATGAATAAATCAAATCCCGTACTTCTTGAATGGTTAAGCTCACCTATTGTCTATTATAAAGACAACTATTTCTACGATATAATGCAACATTTATCAAATGAGTATTTTTCTCCAATTTCATCCATTTATCACTATTTGCACATGGCGCATGGAAATTATCGGGAATTTCTGCAAGCAGATAGGGTAAAAATAAAGAAATACTTTTATGTGTTGAGACCCATACTGGCATGCATGTGGATTGAAAACTTCAAAAAAGCCCCGCCCGTTGAATTTGAAAAATTACTCCTCCAATTGGATAACGAAGCGTTATTGACAAATATTGGCAACCTTTTGAGTAAAAAGAAATCTGGAGTTGAATTAGGCATAGAACCAAAGATACAGATAATCAATGAATTTATCGAAAACGGGTTACAATATTTTGAAAAAGCTACCTATGCTTTTGACCCTAAGAAGAAATCCAAGCAAGAATTATTAGAAGAAGGTTTTATAAAAATACTGGAACGGCAACCCACAGATGGCACTGGCTCAAATTAAGCGCAAATTAGGTTAGCATAAGCCGCCCCCGCCCTCCCGGAACCCGCCATGCCCAGCCACGACAGCGACTACAAGCAGCTTTTCTCCCACCCCCGGATGGTGCACGAGCTGCTGCGCGACTGGATGCCC
>JAIRPB010000168.1 GCA_031257305.1 Azoarcus sp. | reverse complement strand
CGTTATTGCGAGCCGCAAGGCGGCAGGGACGGTATTTACGATGCCTGTAGGCTGTCCGCAAAGCCGAGTGCGATGAGTTGCGCTTGGCTGACTTGTTCCGGCGTAAGTTTTAGCCCGTCAGATGCTTGGCTTAGCTCGTCCGGGTCAAAACGCTCACAAGCGCGGGCCAGCGCCAAAAATGGCGCGTACTCTCCCTCGCCATAGAGCAAGGCGTCCGTGATTCCCTCGGGCAAAGGCATCTCGTCGAGAATGGCCTGCATGGATGTACCTAGCAGGACGTTTAACATCGAGAAGGCGCCCGTGATGAACAGGTTTTCGCAAGCCGCCTCGTCAAAGAAATGTGCGCCTAATTGTTCCATGAGCCGTCCCCGCGTAATCGCGGTCTGCATCATCGCGGGCGCACCGGGGTCGCGGCTGGCCGTGACCAATAGCAAGGAGAGCCATTTGTGGAGCTTGTTGTAACCTAAGATGCTCACCGCATGGCGGAAAGACTGAATTTCAACCATCAGCCCGAATCCCGCCGAATTGATGTAACGCAATAGCTTGTAAGACAGTGCCACGTCTTGTTTGAGCGCGTTTTCGATTTCGTGGATTTCGCCGTTGCTCCGCACGAGGTTTAGCAGACGGATGATTTGCGCGTGGTTAGCCGCTAACTCTTTGGGCGGGGCGTTGCCTTCAAGGAAAAACCAGCCCGACGCGCCGTCATAGCCATTGGCGATGGCTTGTTTGAATGCGGGGACATCGGGCAGGCCCCAAGCGAGGCTGACTCCGGGGGCATCGTTAGGCGTTGTCACCTTCCGGCCATCCATGAGAATGAAACGCCAGTCTATCTCTGGAGGAAGCGTCATTCCCGGCACAAACCACGTCAGGCACATACCGATGCCGGCATCCCGGAGCAGCGGCAGAAGTGCCTGTGTTGATGGGTGTGCCAACGTTTGTGCGGGGATTTCGACATGTGCGTTGGGCGGCGCTTGCCAAGCCATTAAATCAGGCGTGGGAATTAAGCGGCCTAGGCTTAGAAAGACAGGATATTGTCCGGGCCAGTACCCTGCGGCGGCATTGAGCGTCTCGGTGACGGAGGCAATGTTGGGGCCGTGCGCGATGAGGCGGTTGGCGGTAATGGCCCGCTTTTTGTTGACCACGGGTTCGCGGGTAAACAGGACTGTCTGGCTCATTGGTTCATCCTAGCTATGCGCCCTTGCAGCAAAGGTAAATGCGTCGGAAAAGAACTCTTCCGGGGGCAAACCGCGTTGTTGCGTAAAGCTGTTGCGGGCGGCCTCAATCATCGGCGGCGCGCCGCAAGCATAGACTTCGTGCTGCGATAAATCGGCAAAATCCGCCAGCACAGCTTCGTGCACCAGCCCCCTTTGCCCCGTCCATCCATCATTCTGGCGGGATTCGGAAATAACCGGAATGTAGCGGAAATGAGGGAGCGAGGACTGCCAACTTTGTGCCAGTTTATGTAGATATAACCCATCGGGCGAACGCGCGCCCCAATAAAGCGTGACGGGCCGTTTCACGCCGAGGTGGATGGCGTGTTCTACCAGTGCCTTAAGCGGCGCGAATCCCGTGCCGCCCGCCAGCATCACGATAGGTTTTAGGCTCTCTTCGCGTAGCCAGAACGTCCCGAACGGCCCTTCTACGCGCAGGATGTCCCGTGGCTTCATGCCGTCGAATACTGTTGGCGTGAAATGTCCGCCCGGAATCAAGCGGATATGCAGTTCTAGTTCGCTTTTTACGGAAGGGGCGTTCGCAATTGAAAAACTTCTGCGCAAACCGTTATCCAGCAGGATGTCGATATATTGCCCCGCACGGAAAGCAAACGTTTCTGAAGCGGGCAATTGCAGCATCACCCGCATCACGTCTCCGGCAAGCCGTTCAAGATGGTTGACGCGGCAGGGGAATTGCTTGGGAGGCACGACAGCCGCCGTTTGGGAGGCACCTTTGATGTCGACTAACAGGTTAGATTGAGGTTTTGCGCAGCAAAGCAAGGCAAAGCCGGCTTCGCGCTCAGAGATGGGCAGCGACTGTTCAGGCGCTTTGCCAAGGTCGACTTGGCCTTGCAGCACTTTGCCTTTGCACGCGCCGCAAAACCCGCCCCGGCATCCATAAGGTAATGTGACGTTAGCATCAATCGCCGAGTCGAGCACAGGACGGTTTTCATCGGCGGCAAACGTGATGCCGCTTGGCTGGAGTTGTATTTGGAATGACATAGGGGGATAAATTTCGAGAGAGTGAAAAATGAATTTTCAATTCTAACCTGTTTGTCCGACAACAAAATTTCAAACACTTTGCTTACAAATTTCCTGCGTTATCTTCATCGAACAGAAACGCGGGCCGCACATCGAGCAAAACTGCGCCGATTTGGCGGCATCGGCAGGGAGTGTTTCGTCATGGAAACTGCGCGCTTTGTCGGGGTCTAAGCCGAGGTTGAACTGGTCCTCCCAACGGAACTCGTAACGGGCCTTGGAAAGCGCGTTGTCCCGTATCTGTGCGCCGGGATGCCCTTTGGCCAAATCAGCGGCGTGCGCGGCCAGTTTGTAGGCGATAACGCCTTCTTTCACGTCGTTTTTATCCGGCAAGCCTAAATGCTCTTTGGGCGTGACGTAGCAGAGCATGGCCGTGCCGCGCCAACCTATCATCGCCGCGCCGATGGCGCTGGCGATATGGTCATGACCGGGAGAAATGTCGGTGACAAGCGGCCCGAGCGTGTAGAAAGGGGCTTCACTGCACCATTCGCGTTCCAACTCCATGTTTTCGCGTATTAAGTGCATCGGCACATGCCCCGGCCCTTCGATGAGGGTCTGCACGTCATGCCGCCAAGCGATTTGGGTGAGTTCGCCCAACGTTTTGAGTTCGGCTAACTGCGCCTCATCGTTCGCATCAAAAATAGAGCCGGGGCGCAGCCCGTCGCCGAGCGAGAAAGCCACGTCATAGGCACGCAGGATGTCGCAGATTTCCTCAAAGCGGGTGTAGAGAAAATTTTCTTGCCCGTGGACCCGGCACCATTTCGCCAAAATGGAACCGCCCCGGCTCACGATGCCGGTCAGCCGGGACGCGGCAAGCGGCAAATGGGCAAGCCGCACCCCCGCATGGACGGTAAAGTAATCCACGCCCTGTTCGGCTTGTTCAATGAGCGTATCGCGGAAAATTTCCCATGTGAGTTCCTCTGGCTTGCCGCCCACTTTTTCCAGTGCTTGGTAGATGGGCACCGTACCGATAGGCACGGGGGCGTTGCGGAGAATCCATTCTCGGGTGTCATGGATGTTTGCTCCGGTTGATAGGTCCATCACCGTATCGCTGCCCCAGCGGATGGCCCAGGTCATTTTGTCGACTTCTTCCGCGATGGAGGAACCCAAGGCTGAATTGCCGATGTTGGCGTTGATTTTGGTCAGGAAGCGACGCCCGATAATCATCGGCTCGCATTCGGGATGGTTGATATTTGCCGGGAGAATGGCGCGCCCGCACGCTATCTCGTCGCGGACGAACGCCGGGGTTATCTCGGTTGGGATGGCCGCGCCAAAAGAATCGCCGGGGTGCTGGCGCGAAAGGCGCGCGGCGAGCTTTTGCCCCTTTTCTCCGGCGGCTTCAAGCGTTTTGAGCCAAGCCTGACGGTTTAGGTTTTCGCGGATGGCCACAAATTCCATTTCGGGCGTGATGATGCCCCGGCGGGCGTAGCTCATCTGCGTCACTCCCCTTCCCGCCTTCGCCCGGCGCGGCAGCCGGGCCAAATCGGGCAAGGCGAGCGGGGATGTCTGGGCACGGATGCTGTGCGCGGGGAGCAATTCGGTATCGCCGCGTTCTTCAATCCACGGTTGCCGCAGGGCAGGCAGTCCCCGGGAGAGGTCGATTTTTGCCTCCGGGTCAGTATAGGGGCCGGAACAGTCGTAAACAAAAATAGGCGGGTTTTTCCCGCCGCCGTGGGAAGCGGGGGTATCTGACTGCGAAATCTCGCGCATCGGCACACGCAGGTCAGGACGGGAACCCTGCACATAAATCTTGCGCGAATGGGGTAAAGGAGCCACAGCAGGATGACGAGCGCAAACGCCGTTTGCATCGAAAAATTTGATGTCATTCATAGGAAGCAGGGATTAGGCAGTCAACAATGAGATGGCGCCGGCGGATGAGGCCAAAACGCATGAAAATGATGGACAGGGCCGTGCCCGTGCCCAACGGCCAGCGCGCCAGAACCCGCAATAGCGCGAAGCAGGTAATCGCGGGCCGTGCGCACGGCGGTTTCAACCGGACTAGGATGCCCCGCGCACTGCGGCAACAGCGCGGCAATGGCAGAGGAGAGCGTACAGCCGGTGCCGTGGGTATTGTGGGTATCCACGCGGCGAGCGGAGAGTTCAATCATGCGGTCGCCGTCAAAAAGCAGGTCGGTGAGATGAGAACCGGGAAGATGCCCGCCCTTAAGCAGCACCCAACGGGGCGTAGTAGTGGGCAGCATTTCGCGTAAGCGTTCTGCCGCACGGCGCATCTCGGCAAGCGTTTCCGGCATGCGTCCGCCGAGCAGTGCGCCCGCTTCAGGCAAATTAGGGGTAACGATAAACACCAGCGGGAACAGCGCCTCGCGCAACGCCGCGATGGCATCGCGCCCAAGCAACATATCGCCGCTCTTGGCAACCATCACGGGGTCCAGCACCACATTAGCCGCCCGCCAGTGCGCCAGACGGTCCGCCACCGCAAGCGTGATTTCCGCGTTGCCAAGCATCCCGATTTTGCTGGCATGAAGAGGAACATCCGCAAACAGCGTATCGATTTGCAGACGCAGAAATTCAACCGGAGGCGTATAAACGCCCGCCACCCCTTGGGTATTCTGCGCCGTGAGCGCCGCAACCACGCCGCACCCATACGCGCCGAGCGCGGAAAAAGTTTTGATGTCCGCCAACACGCCGGCCCCGCCGGACGGGTCAATCCCCGCAATGGAGACGACATTGGGCGGGACGGATGTTCCCAAGCAAGTCATGTGAGCGTTTCCCTACGTCGGTATGAGCCGAATCAGGTTCCAAGGGTTTATCTCAGCCCGCGCCAGCCCGCACGGACACCCCCAACAGCCAATGAAGATACTGGACAAGCGGGAAACAGGCAAGC
>JAIRPB010000108.1 GCA_031257305.1 Azoarcus sp. | reverse complement strand
GTGTCCGTGCCGCTGGCGGCGATGACGCACCCCGGGTCATCCGCCCATTCCGGCGGCACGTGCTCCCAGCGCGGCAGCGCCCGCCATGCGCAGGACGGCCCGCCCCGCAGGAGCCAGAGGGACTCCGGGCGGCTGTGGATGTCCGCCCCGGGCGGCAGGGCCTCCGGGAACGTGATGGTGCGGCCGCCGGGGTCGAAGAGCAGCGTGCGCCCTTCCTCAAGCACGGCCCGGTAGCCGAAGGCGTCGATGCCCCACCCGTAGCCGAGGATGCCGCACCGACCGCCGTGCTCGGCGTTGACGTA
Organism: Azoarcus sp.; assembly: GCA_031257305.1. GTDB lineage: Bacteria > Pseudomonadota > Gammaproteobacteria > Burkholderiales > Rhodocyclaceae > WRNU01. The sequence continues at coordinate 18,480 of JAIRPB010000108.1, read as the reverse complement.
GCTGGAATAGGTGCGCGAGAGCGCGAACGGCATCGCGGCCGCGGGGAGCAGGAAGTCCGTTTCCCCCGCCAGCACTTTCGCGCCGAGCGCCGGGTTCACCGGCGAGCCGACCGCCATCCCGCCGGGGCATACGGAACAGGCCACGCCGCCCACGCTGCCTATCAGGACCGTGCCGGAGCCGCCCACGATGACGCCGTGCGAGACGCCGTCGCCGATGCGGGACGCGGGCTTGCCGCTCATGGGCGGGCCTTATTCATGGGTTTGGGCATGGGCTGGGGGCGGGATGCCTTATGGTTTTGCGGGTGACTGCGGATGATAGCAGAGGGACAGAATGGGCGGATACTGTATCTATTCCAATATTCGCCCCCGCTGTCGGGACAGGGTTTGGCCGATTTTTTGGGGGCAGGTCAAAACCATTACAGTCCACGCATGTTGTACAGTCCACGCATTGTTGTTGAACTCGTTAAACCATGACCTTTCCCATTCTCCAGCTTCGCGGTACGCCCGCGTTTTCCCGTGCTCGCATTGAGCGGCTTGCCCGTAACCTTGAGGCGGAGATAAAGGGGCTGAGGTGTCTCGCGGCGGAGTCTTGGTATTTTATTGAGACGGACGGCGAGCTTTCCCAAGCGGAAATATCGCGCCTTGGCGACTTGCTGGATGCCCGTGCGCCCGGCGGCGCGTTGCCTCCCGGAGTTTTGAGGCTGGTCACGCCCCGGCTGGGCACGATTTCGCCTTGGTCGTCAAAAGCCACGGATATTGCGCGGCAGTGCGGTTTTAATAAAGTGATGCGCATTGAGCGCGGCATTGCGTATTTCGTCGATGCCGATGCTGAAGCCGGTGCTGATGCCGATGCCAGATTGCCCGCCGCGCCCGCGACGTTGCATGACCGCATGACCGAATCGGTGCTGGCCTCGTTTGATGAAGCGGCAGCGCTGTTCCATCACTACGCGCCGGGGGCGCTTGCCACGGCGGATGTCATGAAAGGGGGGCGCGCGTCGCTGGAGGCGGCCAACGTGGAACTGGGCTTGGCGCTCTCCGGTGATGAAATCGACTACCTGCTTGAAAATTTCACCCGCATGGGGCGCAACCCTACGGACGTGGAACTCACGATGTTCGCGCAGGCAAATTCCGAACATTGCCGGCACAAAATTTTCAATGCGGATTGGATTATCGGCTCCCGCCCGATGGAAAAGTCGCTCTTTGCCATGATTCGTGACACCCACAAAGCGCATCCCGGCGGCACGGTAGTGGCTTACGCGGACAACGCCTCGGTCATTGAAGGCGGGGAAGCCGAGCGGCTTTACCCGGATGCCGAGGGCGTTTTCCGTTTCCATAGCGAAACCACGCATATCCTCGCTAAAGTTGAAACGCATAACCACCCCACCGCGATTTCGCCCTTTCCCGGCGCGGCCACTGGCGCGGGCGGGGAAATCCGCGATGAGGGCGCCACCGGGCGCGGCGCACGCCCCAAGGCGGGGCTTGCTGGGTTTTCGGTGTCTAACTTGGCTATTCCCGGTTTTGTCCAACCGTGGGAAAAACCTTACGGCAAACCGGACCGCATCGCTTCGGCACTCCACATCATGATTGACGGCCCCATTGGCGCGGCCGCGTTTAACAACGAATTTGGGCGTCCCAACCTCGCAGGATATTTCCGCGCTTTTGAACAAGAAATCGGGGGCAAGGTACGCGGCTATCACAAACCCGTGATGATTGCGGGCGGTATCGGCAACATTCAGGCGCGGCAAGCAGAAAAACCCACGTTCCCGCCGGGGACGCTTCTCATCCAGTTAGGCGGTCCCGGCATGTCGATTGGCTTGGGGGGCGGCGCGGCATCGAGCATGGCGGCGGGCACCAATACGGCTGACCTTGATTTTGCTTCAGTCCAGCGCGGCAACCCCGAAATCCAGCGCCGATGCCAAGAAGTTATCGACGCTTGCTGGCAACGGGGCGAAGGCAACCCCATCATTGCTATTCATGACGTGGGCGCGGGCGGGCTTTCCAACGCGATGCCGGAACTGGCGGACCACGCGGGTTTGGGCGCACGGTTTGAACTGCGCGAGGTTAAAACCGAAGAATCCGGGATGAGTCCGCGTGAAATATGGAGCAACGAGGCGCAAGAACGCTACGTGCTGGCGATTTCTCCAAACAATCTCAACCTTTTCTCCGCACTTTGCGCCCGCGAGCGTTGCCCGTTTGCGGTACTCGGCACGGCGTGCGCCGATGGCCGTCTCGTTGTGAGCGACCGCCATTTCGGCAATACGCCGGTAGATATGGAAATGAAAGTCCTCCTCGGCAAACCGCCGAAGATGACCCGCAATGTGTCTCGCCATGTAGCGCATCCGCTGCCGTTTGATGTTGGCGGCATTAGCCTGGATGATGCGGCACGGCGCGTACTACGCAATCCGGCAGTAGCCAGCAAACGTTTCCTCATCACCATTGGCGACCGTTCAGTAGGCGGGCTGACCGCACGGGACCAAATGGTTGGGCCTTGGCAAATGCCGGTGGCTGATGTTGCGGTTACGGCAATGGATTTTGTCGGCATACGGGGCGAAGCCTTCGCAATGGGCGAACGCACCCCGCTCGCCTGTGTGGATGCGCCCGCCTCCGGGCGGATGGCGGTGGGCGAGGCGCTTACCAACATCGCGGCCGCGCCTATCGAATCCCTCTCAGACATCAAACTTTCAGCCAACTGGATGGCGGCGGCGGGTTTCCAAGGCGAGGACGCCCAACTGTTTGATACCGTGCAAGCCGTATCCGATTTTTGCATTGCCGCCGGGCTGTCCATCCCCGTGGGCAAAGATTCGCTTTCGATGCGCACCGCTTGGAAAGAAGGCGGGGAAGAAAAACAGGTTATCGCGCCGCTTTCGCTTATCGTCACGGCTTTTGCGCCCGTCAAAGATATCCGCCGCACCCTCACGCCACAGCTTCAATTTCCCGAAGGCGAAGAAACCGAACTCATCCTTATCGACTTAGGCCGGGGGGCGCACCGTCTGGGCGCATCCGTGCTGGCGCAAGTTTTTAACGCCGTTGGCGAACATGTGCCAGACATCGCCCCGCAGGACCTTATCGCTTTCTTCAGCGCAATCCGGGCGCTTTGCCTTGATAACCTCATCCTTGCCTACCACGACCGTAGCGACGGCGGCCTGTTCGCTACCCTGTGCGAAATGGCTTTTGCCAGCCGGTGCGGCGTGTCGCTGATACTCGATACCGTGTGTTACGACGGCGCGATGAATGATGCTGATGGTCTCGACAAAACCCCAGAACTGCTCAAAGGCCGCTTTGATGACCGCTTGTTTGGGGCGCTGTTTGCCGAAGAACTTGGCGCGGTGATACAAATCCGCCGCCGCGACCGTTCCGCCGTCAGCGCCATCCTGAATAACGCCGGACTCGATTACCACTTTATCGGCGAACCCAACAACCGGGACGAAATCCGCTTTTTCCGCAACGCCAGCCTAGTGCTCTCCGCGCCCCGCTTAGACTGGCTACAAACTTGGTCGGAAGTCAGCCTGCAAATCGCCCGTTTGCGCGACGATGCCGGATGCGCACAAGAAGAATTCGACTCGCTCGCTGATGCGGACGACCCGGGCTTGTCCGTCAGCCTCACGTTCAACCTCCAAGAAAACATGGCCGCGCCCTTCATCGCTTCCGGCGCACGGCCCACCGTCGCCATCCTGCGGGAACAGGGCGTGAACTCACAGCTAGAAATGGCAGCGGCGTTTACCCAAGCGGGGTTTGATGCCGTCGACGTACATATGTCCGACCTGCAATCGGGCCGGCGCAATCTTTCCCAATTCAAAGGGATTGCGGCCTGTGGCGGTTTCTCATATGGCGACGTGCTGGGCGCGGGACAGGGATGGGCCAAATCCATCTTGTTCAACCCCATGCTCCGCGCACAGTTTGAAGCCTTCTTTAACCGGGGCGATACCTTCGCGCTTGGCGTCTGCAACGGCTGCCAGATGATGGCGCACCTCGCCCCCATCATTCCCGGCGCGGAAAACTGGCCCCGTTTTTACCGCAACCGCAGCGAACAGTTTGAGGCCCGTTTTTTGATGGCAGAAGTAATGGATTCCCCTTCCATCTTCCTTGCCGGCATGGCGGGCAGCCGCATGCCCATTGTCGTGAGCCACGGCGAAGGCCAAGCCGTTTTCAGCAACGAGGCCGCACGGGAGGCCGCGTTCGTTGCGGTGCGTTTCATCAACAACCGGGGCGAAGCGGCGCAAACCTACCCCGCTAACCCCAATGGCTCTCCCGGCGGCATCACCGGCTTCACCACCCCGGATGGCCGTTTCACCATCATGATGCCCCACCCCGAACGCACAGCCCGCACCCTGCAAATGTCTTGGTCCCCCCAATGGCTACTTGAACAAAGCCCAAACGCTTCCCCGTGGATGCGGATGTTTTGGAATGCGCGGAAATGGGTGGGTTAATGCTAACGGGCTTGCGGCAACACCTCGCCTAACCCTCAAGGGCCAAGCTCAATTTGCATTCACTGTTTTTTCAGTAGCCGTTCAATCGCCCGTGCCGCGATAAAAAGCCCAACGCTCGCCGTCATAGCCACGCTTGAACCATAACCCGCGCAAGAAAGCCCCTGCGGGGCGCTGGCTACGGCACATGTCTGAGGACGTTTGGGCGGCTCATCCGAGTACACAGCTTCAATACCAAATTTTTTGCCTGGCTCACGGGTGAAGCCGTATTCGCGCCGCAAACAAGCCCTGACTTTGGAAAGCAGCGGGTCTTGCGTGGTTTGCGCGAGGTCGCCAACCCGAATTCTGCGCGGGTCAGTTTTGCCGCCCGCCCCGCCCGCCATGAGCAAAGGCAAACGCATCCGGCGGCAATGCGCGGCCATCGCCGCTTTGGCGCGGGAGTCATCGGTTGCATCAACAACGATGTCAACGTCTTGCAGTAACGCGGCCACATTCTCCCGCGTCAGAAAATCTTCCACTTCTTCCACGCAGCACTGCGGATGAATGCCGCTTATCCGCGCCCTCATTGCCGTGACTTTAGCCAGCCCTAAGGTCTCGTCCAGCGCGTGGATTTGTCGGTTGATGTTGGATTCGGCGAGATTGTCAGGGTCAATCAGCTTTAGCATGCCAACGCCGCTGCGGGCCAAAGCCTCCGCCACCCAGCACCCTACTCCCCCAATGCCTACCACAGCTACCCGTACAGCATTAAGGCGAGAGATGGCCCCTTCGCCGTACAAGCGTTCGATGCCACCAAAACGGCGGCGGGCATCCGGGATGGAAACAGGCTGAACAGACGGGTTAGGGGGAGAATCTGACACGGCGAGGCAAGCACTTCTACAAATAAACGGCAAACCGGAAAACTAAATGTTCCGACGGCGGGGCGCAATTATTTCATTAACCTCCTTATCTATCTCTACATGCGCCCCGCCAATCGGATTTCGGTTTGATTAAGCCGCCTCTGCTGTCGCCAAATCCATTTCTTCTTCCACTGCCTGCATCGCCCGCCGCTCTTGGAGCCGGTCTAGCCACGCGCCAAGCCCCTGCGCGTTAAGGTCAAGGTCGGGACGTAGCAGGTTGAGCGATATTTCTTCATTCAGCGCCCATTGCTGTCTGGCACATTCTTCGCGCACGATTTCTTCAAAACCAGTCAGGATTTCGACATGCCGCACGTACCCGCTGCCGCGTGCCGCTTGTGCCACCGCAAGCTGGGCGTGGATTAAGCGGAACAGGTCATTTGCCAGCCGCTCAACGCCCGTCACTTTGCCGTAATGGGCAAGGTACATGACGTGTGGGTTATGCGCCACCATCCGTGCAATGGATTCCAGCATGACAACAGGCTCAAAATGCGGAGGCGAGATGGCCGGAAAAATAAATGACCGCTTGCTCACATCGAATTCCCGGTACGAAATCCCGAAGGCATCCCCGGTAAAAAACGCGCTTGCAAACTCGTCCCAAACAGCGATGTGATGCCACGCATGCCCCGGAGTATCGAGCAACTTCAGCACACGGTCGCCCAAGGGAAGTTCCATGCCGTCACGGGAAGCGATAATGCGGCGCTCATCAACCGGAATCAGCCGCCCATAAAGCATGAACGCCTGCGCCGCCCCATAAACGTCAACATTTTTCTGCCAGAGCCGCGAGGGGTTGGACAGATGGCGAACCACACCAGAATGGGCAACAAGCCTAGCGTTAGGCAACGCGCTCATCAAGCCGCCCGCGCCGCCCGCATGGTCAAGATGCAAATGGGTTAGGATGACCCATTCAACGTCTTCCCGTTTAATCCCTAACGTAGCAAACGCTGTCAAAATGTTCGGGACAGATGCGTTGCTACCGGTGTCAATCACTGCTACTTTTCCGTGGTCAACCACAAAATGGACAGCCGTCAGACGTGACCGGCCGCTGCAACTTGCGTCAACCGTATAAATGCCATTGGCTTGACATGAGATGCCTTTCATACCATTCCCTCACCTGCTTGATATATTCTTTATAATTAACCTTCACAGTATCGCTGACTGTCAAGGCATGATGGAGAAAAACATCAAGCCCACACGTTACACTTATGTCTTTATTCATTAACGGGCTTTTGTCACATGGTGTTCAATTTTGACAATCAACCGGACCGCCGTGGAATGCCGGGTGAGAAATGGGGGCGTTACGCCGGTCGGGATGTGCTCCCACTTTGGGTAGCGGACATGGATTTTGTCATACCAGAGCCTATTCAGAAAGCATTATCTGAACGGGTGCGGCATGGCATTTTTGGCTATACCCATCCTTGGCCATCCCTTATCGATGCAGTGGTTTCGCACCTTGCGCAAGAATATGACTGGCTCATTAACCCGGACTGGCTTGTATGGTTGCCGGGCGTCATTAGCGGTTTCAACGTCGCTTGCCGTTGCGTGGGAAGCGAAGGCGACGCCGTATTTACGGCAACTCCCGTATATCCGCCATTTTTTGACATTCCAAAAAATTGCTCACGCCGTCTTGTACAAGCGTACCTAACGCTTGCGGACGGCATCTGGCAATGGGACCGCGCCGCTACGCAAACAGCAATTGACCCGCGCACACGGGTTTTCATGCTATGTAACCCGCATAATCCGGTGGGCAGGGTGTTCACCCAAGAAGAACTCCGCTGGATTGCCGAGCTTGCCGAAAAACGCGACCTCCTAATTTGCAGTGATGAAATCCACTGCGGGCTGGTGCTCGATAAAAACAAAAAACACATCCCCATCGCCACGCTGGACTCCCAAACCGCACAGCGCACTGTCACGCTCATGGCCCCCTCAAAAACATGGAACATCCCCGCGCTTTACTGTGCCATTGCCATTATTCCCAATCCCCAACTCCGGGCGCGGTTCAAACACGCTATGGCGGGCATCGTGCCGGAGGTCAACGTGCTAGGGTTCGTCGCGGCCGAAGCGGCGTGGCGCGAAGGAGAACCTTGGCGCCGTGCGCTCATCGACTACTTGCGCGGCAACCGCGACCGGGTTGCGCAAGCCGTATCCGCCATGCCGGGACTTACCCTGTCCCTGCCAGAAGCCACCTACCTTGCTTGGATAGACTGCCGCGCCACAGGCATCGAAAACCCGGCAGAATTTTTCGAGCAAGCCGGAGTCGGCCTATCCGATGGCCGTTTTTTTGGCCTCCCCGGATTCGTGCGCCTCAATTTCGGCTGCACCCGCGCCACGCTAGACGAAGCATTGGCCCGCATGGATAAGGCATTGCGCGGGCGGTAGGCAATACAAGACTAGAACCGCGAATTAACGCGAATTAACGCTAATTTTTTGGAAGGTTATTCGCGTGTATTTGCGTTCATTCGCGGTTCGTTTTTCCGCATGTCGGGGCGGGTTTGAAACCCACCCCTTGTATCTACAAAACCGATGCGCGGCATGGCTGCTGAGTACACCCATCTCCCCTTGTGGGAGAGGGGCAGGGGAGAGGGGGCAGCGGGCGTTGACCCGCCCTGAATGGTCATGCTGTACGGGCGTTGGGGCGAGCATGGCTCGCCCTCCCCCTCTCCCGGCGCTTCGCGCCACCCTCTCCCACACGGGGAGAGAGCAAAACCCGCGTCCCTTACAGGGCCGATTTCTTGAAAAACGCTTGACCGGGGAGACGGTATCTACACCGTCCGCCGTTCTGCCAAGGCTTGGGCGATGGTGCCAATGCCGGTGTATTCGAGTTCCCCGCCTACCGGTACGCCTCTTGAGAGACGGCTAACCGCTATGCCCCGTGCGGCAAGTAGCGTGGCTAGCGCGTGGGCGGTGATTTCGCCTTCGTTGGTGAAGTTGGTGGCAAGGATGACTTCTGTCACTGCGCCGTCGTTTGCGCGGGCGAGCAGGCGGTCAAATTCCAGTTCGCGGGGACCGATGCCGTCAAGCGGCGAGAGATGTCCCATTAAGACGTAATACAGGCCGCTATAAGAATGGGTCTGCTCAATCATCGCTAAATCTGCCGGGGTTTCGACCACGCACAGCGTTTTGTTATCGCGGCGCGGGTTTGCGCAGAGCGTGCAGACTTCGTTTTCGGAAAAACCATTGCATTTTGCGCAATGCCGCAATACCGCAAGCGAGCGGGTAATCGCTTCAGCCAGTTTTGATGCGCCCGCACGGTCGCGCTGCAACAGATGCCAAGCCATTCTTTGCGCAGAACGCGGCCCTACGCTGGGTAGGCAGCGCAGGGCCGCGATGAGGCTGTCTAGGCTGGAAGGCTCTGGCATCAGAACGGCATCTTCAGACCCGGCGGGAGGTTTAAGCCCGCCGTAAAACCGGACATTTTTTCTGCGGCGGTTGCTTCAACCTTGCGCACGGCGCTGTTGACCGCCGCCGCGACCAAATCTTCAAGCATTTCGCGGTCATCCATGACGGAAGAATCAATGCTAATCCGGCGGACTTCGTATTTGCCGGTCATGATGACCTTGACCATGCCCGCGCCAGATTCGCCTTCAATTTCCATTGCGGCAATCTGGTCTTGCATTTTCTTCATGTTTTCTTGCATCTGCTGTGCCTGCTTCATCAGGCCGGCCATTGCGCCTTTCATCATTGGTGACTCCGTGAGAGGGTTTTGGTTATAACAACTTAACGGTTTCTTCGTTTAGGGTGGCATCGAAACGTTCGATGAGTTCCTGCACAAATGGGTGGCTTTCGAGCGCCGAGATAGCTTGGGCGCGGCGTTCGATGCGTTCGAGTGCGTCTTTCTGCGCCGGGGTTTGCCCAGAAATTGAGCCAATTTCAATATTTAGTTTGATAGGACGCCCTAGCGCCCGGGCGAGTTCGCTTTCAACACGCGGTATATGGTTGCGGTTGATGTCATATAAATGGCGATGCGCTTCGGAAAGCCGCAGGTTGAGGCGGTTTTCGGTGCAATCAGCCCATTCGCAGTTCTGGGCTAATTCGCGCACCATGCCGGTAATACCGAGCATGCGCACCACTTCGCGCCAGTCTCCGTGGGCAAAAGCGGCGGAAATAGCGGAGTTGTGAGCGTCCGGGACGGCGGTATTTGCCTCAGTTTTGACCGCCCCAGCCGTTCCCGCGTTTCCTTGCAAAGGCGGCTCACGAACCGCCCCGGCGGGTGCTTGCTTCGCCAGCATGGTTGACGGCGGGAGAGGGTGGGCTTTGCCTGTGCCGCCTGAAGGCTTGGTTGGCGGCGCGGAACCGGAGGCGGACGGCTGTTCGGGTTTGAAAGCCAGCATCCGCAACAGGCTCATGACAAAACCCGTGTATTCGTCAGGCGCGAGCGGCAATTCATCCCGGCTATGGATGGCAATTTGATAGGCCAGTTGCAGATATTCGGCGTCAAACCGCTGTGCTTGTGCCAGTAGCCAGTCGCGGTCCTCGCTTTCTGGGATGGCGGCGGGGGCGAATTGAACCAACGCAATCCGCATCAGCAGGCTTGCTAAGGCTTGCAAGGCGGCTTCAAACGACAGGCTGCGCGCCTCCATGCCGTCTGCCACGGCCACAAGCGCGTCGGCACTCTCTGCTGCCAATGCGTCGAGGATGGCGTGAAGATGGTCCTCGCCTACCGTGCCGAGCATGTCTGTGACCTGCGCTTCGAGCACTTGACCCGCGCCGTGGGCAATGGCTTGGTCCAGCAGGGAAAGCGAGTCGCGCATCGACCCGTTGCCCGCACGGGCGATATGGCGCAACGCCCCCGGCTCAAACGGGATGGCTTCCGATTCCAGAATATGCGTGAGGTGTTCTGTGGTCCGCCCCGGCGGCATCTGTTTGAGGTTGAATTGCAGACAGCGGGACAGCACCGTGACGGGAATTTTTTGCGGGTCGGTGGTAGCGAGGATGAATTTGACGTGTTCGGGAGGCTCTTCCAACGTTTTCAGCATCGCATTAAAAGCGTGCCCGGTGAGCTGGTGGACTTCGTCAATCATGTAGACCTTGTAACGCCCCGCCACAGGAGCGTAGACGGCGCGTTCTAGCAACGACACCATATCGTCGACGCCCCGGTTTGATGCCGCATCCATTTCTACATAATCGGGAAAACGGTCGGCATCAATGGCGCGGCACGTTTCACACTCTCCGCAAGGCTGTGCGCTCACGCCTTTTTCGCAATTCAATGCTTTAGCGAGGATACGGGAAATGGTGGTTTTGCCCACCCCGCGTGTGCCGGTGAAAAGCCACGCATGATGCAGGCGCCCCGTGTTGAGCGCGTGGGTGAGCGCACGGACAACGTGTTCTTGCCCCACCAACGTTTCAAAGGATTTTGGCCGCCACTTACGGGCCAAGACTTGATAGCTCATGGGCGTAGATTCTAACGTGCAAACGGGCACAGAAAACAAAAGCGCCGCAACATGCGGCGCTTTTGGCTTAATTTGGGTGGCGAGCCTAACCCCCGGCACTTGCAGGGAACGGCTGTGGCTGCTGCCTTCCGGCCCTGACCAGGTTCACCGCGCTGCAATGCGGGGAGACCCGCCACAGCGCGGGATTGTACAACATAAAGACAGGGCAGGTTGTGCGCCTGCCCTGTTGTTCGCGTTGCCTGACGCTACTTTATTAGCCAGAAGCGCCAATAAACAGGCTCTTCACAAACGGCAGTATCTCGTAAGGCATCACAGTAATCAGGCGCGGGAATACCGTTAAAACCACTAAAGTAATCAGCAGCGCATAGAGATACGGTAGCGATGCTTTCATCACCCGCTCAATAGGTACTTTGGTAATCGCGCTGGCCACAAACAAATCAAGCCCAACGGGCGGCGTAATGCAGCCAATGGCCAGATTAACCACCATCAGTACGCCAAAAAATAGCGGGTCAATTCCCAGCGCCTTAGCCACCGGCAGGAAGATTGGCGTCAGGATGACCACCGCCGCCGAGGCATTTACCAAGGTGCCTGCAATCAGCAGCACCACGTTCAGCGCCATCAAAAACATGACCGGCGAAGAGGTAATCGAGACAACAAACTCGCCTAGGTGATGCGGTATCCGCAAGTAGGTCAGCATCCAGCCAAAAACGTTGGCCGCGCCGACCAGCGCCATGATGATGGTGGTGCCGATAACCGCTTGAAAGACAATTTCTGGGAAGTCTTTTAATTTGAGTTCCCTATAGATAAACAACCCGACAATCATCGCGTAGACCACTGCCACAGCCGCCGCTTCGGTTGGCGTGAAGATGCCGCCGTAAATACCGCCGATAATAATCACCGGCGTGAGCAGCGCGAAAAAGGAATCCAAAAAGGCTTTGCCCACGCTTGGAAGCGAAAAACTGCCCTCGGCCGCAAGCCCGCGCTTTTTCGCCAGATACCAACTGACGAACATCATGGCAAGCCCCATCAGGATGCCGGGGACAAAACCGCCTACAAACAAATCACCAATCGACGTGTCGGCAATGGCCCCATACACCACCATCGTGATGGACGGCGGAATGACGATGCCCACCACGCCGCTTGAAGCCACCACGCCGGTGGCCCAATCACGGGAATAGCCTTTCTTTTCCATCGCGCTGACCATCGTGGTACCCAGCGCCGCCGTAGTCGCCGCCGACGAACCTGAAATCGCGGCAAAGAAGCAGCCAGATACCGATACGGTTTGCGCAAGGCCACCACGGAATGAGCCGACGAGCGACAACGAGAAGTTCACCAGACGCTGTGTGACGCCTCCCGCCGACATAAATGCCCCGGCCAGCATGAAAAACGGGACAGCCATGAAAGAGAACGAATCAACGCCCGCAAACATATATTGGGTGACAATGACGAGCGGGCGTTCAGCTTGGATAAGCACCACCGCTACCGACAAGCACAGCGCGTAAGCCACTGGCACACCCAGCAGGGCAAGCCCCAGAAAAGTAATCAGCAATAAATAATCCACAATCGGCCTCTTTAGCTTTAGTTTTTTTCGCGTTTCAACGGCTCGCCTTTAATCAAGCGAAGAGTGTCCCGGATTAAGTACAGAAGCATCAGCACCGCGCTCACCGGGATAACGGCGTAGACATAGCGCATCTGAATTTCTAGGCCGGGCGATATTTGGATACCCATCATCTGGGACATTTTTGCACCCTGCGTTAGCAGGATGGCAACAAACAGGTAGCCGCAAACCAGCGCAAGCGCCGACAGCAGCTTGCCCACGAGCGTCCCCTTGAAATAGTTCGGCAAGAACTCAACCGCAAGATGCCCCGATTCCCCCATAATCAGTGCCGAACCAAGAAACACCACATAAACAAACAGGTAACGCGCCACCTCTTCTGACCATTGCGGCGTGTAACCAAAACCATAGCGCGTGACAACCTGCATAAAAATCACGGCCAGCATAATCATCATTGCGGAAAATGAGAACCAGTACAGAACCGACCTCACTTTAGCCAATATCGCGTCAAGCATTTTCCACTCCCATGAATACGAAAAACCCGGGCTATGCCCGGGTTTTAAGTTTTTAGAATTATTGTTATTGGACCGCCCTGATTCTCTTAATAAACTCTTGCTGTCTCTTGGGCAGGTCCTTGTAGCACACCTCGGTGGCATCCTGGAATGGTTTGCGATCAACCTCAATCACATCCATCTTGCGGGTCTCCTTGATTTTCTTCCAGAAGTTTTCGTCCTCGTCCGCAGACAGTTTCCGTTGCCAAGCCACCGCTTCAGTCGCGGCTTCTTTGATGATGTTCTGCTGTTCCGGGGTCAGTTTCTTCCAAGTGGTCACGGAAATGAGTACCGGTTCCGCCGCATAGGAGTGGCCCGTCCGCGAAGCGTATTTCTGCACTTCGTAGAAACGCTTGGTGTAGATGTGCGCGCTTGGGTTTTCTTGGCCGTCAACCACGCCTGACTGCAACGCCGAATACACTTCAGCCAGTGCCATAGGCGTAGGCGAACCGCCTAGGGCTTTGATGAGTTCAATATAGGTTTTGTTGTTCTGCACACGAATCTTAAGACCCCTTACATCGCCAGGCGTCTTGATAGGCCGAACACTGTTAGTCATGTGCCGGATACCGTTTTCCATCCAGCCAAGCAACTTGAGACCCTTTCTTTCTAGGTCATCGGATAATTCCATCCCGACGGTATCCAGCGCCTTATAGGCATGCTCACGGTCCGTGAACAAAAAAGGCATGTCAAACAGCCCCACTTCGGGTTGGAACGTCCCTAACTCAGCCGTGCCGGCCAGCATCATATCGACGGTCCCGTAGATAAGCCCCTCAATCAATTCTTTGTGCGTACCCAACTGCGAGGACGGGAACACCTGAATCTCGATATTTCCTTTTGATTTTTCTTTAACCAGCTTGGCGAAATACTCCGCACCTTGGCCATAAGGATTTGTTGGCTCCGCGATATGGCCCAACTTCAACACCGTAGGAGCGGCGGCGGCAGAACCGGAAACCGCCAAAGAAAGTACAATCGCATTCAATACAGAAAACAGCTTTTTCATGAGGCACCTCTAGCAGTGAGTGAAAACGATAACGCAGACTGTTTCGATTCTTTACTAATAGCAACCCCTTGTAAAGAGTAGCATCCATAAAATATTTTTTGCTGCGACACAAAAAAGCCCACACTTTTCAGCCGCTCGAAAAAACCATCATGCACGAAGCAACCCGCACATTAAAAAACCTTACACAGCACGTGCGAGCACAAAATTATAGACAGCGGCCGCCCCGTTTTCTTTCAGACAATGCGCCAGCGCATCAAGCGAAGCGCCAGTAGTCATGACATCATCGACCGCCAATATGCGCAAACCATCGAACCGGCGGCGGCATGCAAATACGCCACGCGGATTAGCCAGCCGCCTCCGGCGTCCCAGACTCGCTTGCGGCACGGTGTAGCGTTCACGCACCACCCCTGTTGTGTCCAACGGCAAACCGGCCGCACGCGCCAGCGGTCGCGCAATTTCAAGCGCCTGATTAAAACCGCGCTCAAACAAACGCCTAGGATGCAACGGCATGGGCAAAACCAAATCCGCATCGGGCAACCCCATCGCCTCATGAACAAAGAACCCCGCCAGTGACAAGCGGTGGCGATACTTAAACAGGCGCACCAGCACATCCGCCGGAAAATCGTAATGGTACAGCGCACGGGTCGCGTCAAAAGCGGGCGGCTTTGCTAGGCAATGCCCACAGATGCGCCCGTCCAGCGTCGGTAGCGCACAACACGGGCACACAGCCGCATCCTGGCGCGGCAAACTCTCCGCACAAACGGCACAGATAGGGAAATGCCCATTCCTAGCCACACTGCCGCACAAACAGCAATCAGAAGGCAGCAACCGGTTAACCAAGGATTCGCGCAAAAACGTGCCAAACATTTTGAATACCTTCTAAGTTCTCCGCGCCCGTTTCCGGGGTTTCCCTATTTGACTTGCTTTTAGCCATTGAACGAAAATCGCGGACTCACACCCCCAACTACCCACTATTAAAGACCAGAACACCCGCCATGACAACTGAATCCACCGTTACCCTTTTTGCCAAGCCTACGCAACCCGTCCCAACAGAACCCGCCCATACCCGCTGGAAAATCGCCGACATCGAAGCCCTGTTCGCGCTACCGTTTCTTGACCTCATGTTCCGCGCACAAGAAACCCATCGCGCCCATTTCAAAGCAGGCGAAGTCCAGCGTTCAACCCTGCTCTCCATCAAAACCGGCGGATGTTCCGAAGACTGCGGCTACTGTTCGCAATCCGCCCACCATCACACCGGGCTAGAACGCGAAAGCCTGATGCCGCTTGACGAAGTGTTAAACCACGCCCGCGCCGCCAAAGAAAACGGCTCCTCGCGCTTCTGTATGGGCGCGGCCTGGCGCAGCCCGAAAGGAAAAGACCTCGCCGCCGTAGCCGAAATGGTGAGCGAAGTCAAAAAATTGGGACTAGAAACCTGTGTCACCCTCGGCATGCTAGATGCCGAACAAGCCAAACAACTCGCGGACGCCGGCCTCGACTACTACAACCACAACGTAGATACCGCGCCCGGCCACTACGATAAAGTCGTCACCACCCACACCCTGCAAGACAGGCTAGACACCATCGAAAAAGTACGTGAAGCCGGCATCAACGTTTGTTCCGGCGGCATCGTCGGCATGGGCGAAGGCCAGACGGGACGTGCGGCGCTTATCGCGCAGCTTGCCAACATGGAACCTCCCCCGGAATCCGTCCCCATTAACAAACTCGTCGCTTTTCCCGGCACGCCGATGGCGAACAGCGAAACGCTTGACCCTTTCGATTTTGTCCGCACCATTGCCGTAGCGCGTATCACCATGCCGCAAAGTTTTGTGCGCCTATCGGCAGGCCGCGAGCAAATGAGCGACGAATTGCAGGCCCTTTGCTTTATGGCCGGCGCCAATTCCATCTTCTACGGCGAACGCTTGCTCACAACCGACAATGCCAATGCAGACAACGACACCCGGCTTTTTGCCCGGCTTGGGCTTGTCGCTATCTAAGAAAAGGCAAAGCCCAGGGACTCGCCAGCAGGCCGTCGGCACGCCACGCCAATTAACAAGCTCTTAGCAACGCGCCCCCGCTCTTTTGATGGAAACCCCGTTCCGCCTAGACCATGCCCTGCTGCAACGTCGGCTCTACCATGCCGCCGAACGGGGCATTGATGACGGTTCCGATTTTCTTGCCCGCGAAATCGCCCGCCGCATGGATGAACGGCTTGACCTCATCCGCATCGCCCCGCGCCGTATTCTTGACCTCGGTTGCGGCACGGGAGATGACCTTGCGCGTCTCGGCGAACGTTATCCCAATGCTGAACGCATTGGCATCGACATTGCCCCCCCTTTTCTTGCCCGTGCGCTCAACCGCCTCGCCCCCCGGCAAAACAGGCTATGGCGGCTATTTAGAAAAAAATCCCCGCCCATCCAGCTTGCTTCCGCAGATGCCCTGCGGCTACCGCTGGCAGAGGCTTCTGTCTCCCTTATTTGGGCCAACTTAACCCTGCCTTTTGTCGACAACCCCCTACGCTTATTCCAAGAAATGCACCGCGTCATCCAAACAGATGGCCTTGTCATGTTTACCACCTTTGGGCCGGACACCCTGCGGGAACTGCGCGAAATACTCCCCACGCACACAGGCGAGCGCGTACACCGCTTTACCGACATGCACGACCTAGGCGATACCCTTATCGCCGCAGGTTTTGCCAATCCTGTGCTAGACATGGAAATAATGACGCTCACTTACAGCAATCCCAACAAACTGTTCGCAGACCTCCGCAGCAACGCCGCCAACAATGCCTCCCTAGCCCGCCCGCGCGGACTCACAGGACGTAAAGCATGGGAAACAGCCCTCGCCCGCTTTGAGCAAACACGCCTCGAAAACGCCCTGCCCATTACGGTAGAACTCATCCAAGGGCACGCATGGAAACCCGCCCCACAACAAAAACCGCACGAAACGCCAACAGAGCACACCCCCATTTGGTACGCCTCAAAAAACGAAACCCATACAAAACCCGTCACGCCTTCAAATACAAAAGCATAAAAACGCCTTTGAAATAGCCTATTGCTCTTTGCAAAACATATATAGATACCGATTCCCCCGGCCAAGCATTTTTCAAGAAATCAAGCTGATAGGGAAAGCGCTATCTACGTTTAGGGTTTTGGATCCTCTAGGTGTAATGTTTCAATACGTTAATCCACCCTGAACGGTCACACTGTACGGGCGTTGGAGTGAACATTGCCCGCCCTCCCCCTCTCCCGGCGCTTCGCGCCACTCTCTCCCACAAGGGGAGAGGACAAAACCCGCGTCCCTTACCGAGCCGATTTCTTGAAAAACGCTTGACCGGGGAGACGGTATCTACATTTCCGTTATTCTGCGACTTCGTTTGTTAACGCAAACACCGCGCAGAATGACAATTCTGGTGTGTTTTTTGGGAAATAAAAAAGAAACGTCAATATACTTTCGCCCATATAAAAATATATCTTAATTGCTTAGTTTAACTTTGTGCTTTTCTGTGGGGGTTATCCACGGGGTTGCCTTGCCTTCACAAATAAATCTATATCTTCAATAATATAGTTTGTGCCAGTGGTGTGCAATGCTTCATAGCAGGATAATACATAATCAGTGATGCCGAAGTGCTTAAAAAATTTAATAACCTGCTGCCCCGTCATATGTTTTGCCGCTTTGTATATTTCAAGGCAGTATATAAGAAACTTTCCTTCTTGGCTCATGGTTTAACCCTCCTCCGGGTAGGTGATTTTGCCTGTTTCTTGTTCTTCTTTGAACATTTCAAAGAGAGCGTTCGCGCTTAAATGCCATAATTTAGTCTGTTCATTTTCCAATTCCTTATAAAGTTTTGATGCGTAGAACATTTCCACCGCTTCTTGTTCTGTAATTTTATATTCCGATATAATTAGGGAGAGTATTCGCGGAGCGAGGAAAATTAATATGGTTGTTAATCTTGATTGTTCCATTAGAGTTGCTCCTTTTCGTTCAGCACTCCGACAAACTTCAAATATGAGATTGCACGTTCGCTTCTCAAAACCAACTGGTTATACAAATTTTTAACTTTTAGCCGATTGATAGTTTCTTCTTTGCTTAACTCTCCTCCTGCATACAGCATGAAGGTAGCAAAAATATCATCATTGGCAACCGCGCCGTAAATAAGCTCGTAGTTTGTGCCGTGATACGTCCCGTTACGGTTTGCGGAAACGAAATCTAGCCAATCCTCATTGGAGGAATCAAACCGTAACAAAGAGCACACAGTAAAAGCAACTTGTTCGTCAAATTCGTAAATACTGACGGTAGGAATGCCAATTTTTCTTCGTCGATAAACTTTATCTGCAAAAGATATGGCTTGTGATTTGTTTTCGGTTGTGTAAAAGCCTTTTCCGAAATCCAAAAATCGGTTTTGCGGGATGAGCTTGGGTTGTTCCACAACCCTATTGCTACCCTGATAAAGAATCATGAATCCTCTTTCCCTCACACCGCCCCTCTCCCAAAGAAAGAGGGGAGCGGGGCGGGATTCGTTTTTAGGCCATAAATTTACCACGCGGCGTGTAGGCTACATGGAGCAATTCATGTGCTTTGTGGCTGCATGGGCCTTCTGGGAAAAACTCTTTGTAGATTTGGACAATCTGCGGGTTTTCGTGCGATTTGCGGATGGCGTAGGCGGAGTC
>JAIRPB010000070.1 GCA_031257305.1 Azoarcus sp. | reverse complement strand
ACAGCCTCTGGAAAAGTCCTCGCAACCTTCCCACGGACATGCTGGCCTTTCAGGTAAAACTTAACCGTCCCGTCAAGCTGCCCGTCGGCAATAGCCGCTTCGATGGCCCGCTGAAAATCAAAAAAATGCGTCGTATCCCGCGCTTGCGCGGCAGGGGAAAAACACAACACAGTGGCAAACGCCAAAGCAAACCCGCTCTTTTTCATCATTGCTCCTTCTGAAACAAACAAACTGTATGGCTCACGGTTTCTACAAACCGCCAATACCGCCAAACAACGTGGCACAGAACAGCCACGCCATCAAAACAACAATTACCGAACGATGGCAACTGTCCCTTGCATCTCGACGCTCACGGAACCCGACCCGGCATGGCATTCGTATTTTCCCGGTTCGCTGTAGCCTTTCCTATTGCGCCTGAAATAGCTCTCTATGCCGATGACCGCATTCGCCCCGTGACGCCGGGCCGCATTATGGAACCGAACCAATGTGGCGCGCGCCGCCCTAGTACAATTTTCGATGTCCTCTTCTTCCACCGATTTACCGCGGCTACCGCTGGTGTACCGCTCAGCTGAAAATATCTCGGTATCTTCAAGCCCTGTTCTGGCTCTCCCACGGGAGGACACTTCCCGGAAAGCCTGCACCACCCTCTCCTTGGCAATCTGCCCCTCCGTATAAAACTTAACCGAATTGTCAATTTTCCCTTCTGCGACAAGCGCATTGACAACAGGCTGAATATCTAGGTGATACGTAACATTGCGTGCTTGCGCGGCGGGGGAAAACCACAACGCAGCGGCAAACGGCAAAACCAACCAGCTTTTTTTCACTTCACGGCTCCTTTCTGTAACACAGATGAAATGCGGCATTGTTGGTTTCAGCAAACCATCCATACCGCGAAACAAAATATTAACCCGCCCACCCAATACAAGCCACAAAATGACAAGCCGCCTTGATTTTTTCGCGCAGGAGCCATCAGCCCAAACCGCCATCAAATGGCGTCTGAACGGTGCTCACTGTACTTACAAGAATCCACGCCAAAGGGCGAGCCGCAGGGAGCGTGATACCATCGCCCCTCGTTTTCTTCAGTCACTTTCGCTTGGACAACATGGAGTCTCGCCCGCCTTTCCGGTTTTTGTGCCACCCAGTCCATCTGGTCTCGCTTGGGTTTGGCTCCGGCCTGTCGCCCAAAGCTCCCGGCACGGCGGGTACGTTGCTGGCTTGGTTGCTCTACCCGCTGCTACGTGCCGCCCCGCTCACAGATACCGCCTTCCTCGTATTGCTCCTCGCCCTTTTCGCGGCGGGATGTCTCGCGACCCATGCCACAGGCAAAGCCCTCGGCGTCACCGACCACGGCGCCATTGTCTGGGACGAAATGGTTGCCACCTGGCTCGTCCTCGCGTTCACCCAAAAATACACCCCAAACTCGCTCATCTGGCAAGCCATCGCGGTCGCGCTCTTCCGCCTGTTCGATATTCTCAAACCCCCTCCCGTCCGTCAGGCCGACCGCTATTTCAAGAACGGTTTTGGTGTTATGTTCGATGACCTGCTCGCCGCCGCCTATACCTTACTGGTGCTGGCGATGCTCGTCCGCCTTCAAGAGCTTTTGCCTGAAATCGGAGCCTAACTATGGATAGCGAACCCACCGAACTTTCCTCGCGCCTCGGCAAATTGTTCTCAGACCGAGGCTGGACGCTCGCCACGGCAGAATCCTGCACAGGTGGCCTATTAGCCGGCGCAATCACCGCAACGCCGGGCAGTTCCGCGTGGTTTGAACGCGGTTTTGTAACTTATTCCAATGAATCCAAAGTAGAACTCCTCGGCGTCAACCCCACCACGCTCGCCCGCCACGGCGCTGTCAGCGAAGAAGCCGCAAGGGAAATGGCAGAAGGGGCGCTCGCCCACAGCTACGCCGATGTAGCCATAGCGATTACCGGCATCGCAGGTCCCGACGGCGGCAGCGCCGCCAAACCTGTAGGAACAGTTTGGCTGGCTTGGCGGCTACGGCAAGAGAGCGATACTTTTACCGAAGTACGCTGCTTCCCCGGCGACCGCGAAACCGTCCGTTCGTGCGCTGTGGCTCTCGCGCTAGAACATTTGGCCAACCTCGCCGAGAAAGGCGGGGACGCCGAAAGGCGTCTGTGCTGAGGTTATTTGCAGCGCACCGGATTTTGGGAGCATTGGGGCAGCCTACGGTTGCCGTAGGCGGCACATACCGTTAAAGGGGAATGCCATTCGGATTATTTCACTTCAAATTCCCCTACCTGTATTTTGTCTCCCTGTTTTTTGAGGCGCATCGTCACGGATTGTTTCTGGACGTTGCGGCTGCCAAAGCGCGTGAAGAAATCAAGCTGTATTACCGTTGAATCGGAGATGAATTGCTGCCGATGCCCGTAAAATTTTACCTCCACGCGATACTTGCCCGGTTTGGCCTTACGTAGCGTGAACTCTTCTGGCCCATAGCCTTGGGTGTTGTCCGGCGATACCCTGCCACCTTGGCGGCTAAGGGGATGCCCGTAAAAAGCCTCTTCCCCGTCGGGGTCAATCACATGAAGGTCAATGTCGGTTTCGTCGGTGTCCCAAGTGAGCGTGGCGCGCAGGTCAAGCGGGCGGTTAACAAGAAAGCGTGAATCAATCCGCTGTGTATTGAGAGGCGTAGGCGCGTTGGCGGCAATCGCGTTGAGTTCAGTGAGCGCGATTACTTCGATGCCGGGGAAGTTGCGGATAAAGCTCTTTTCCACTACGTCATAGAGCCGTTCCACAGCAAGCTGATGTTCGCCTGCCGCGTCGTAAGCCAGCCCCAAGTCACGGTAAGACTGCGGCTCGTCTTCAGCCAAGGCCAGTACGCGCTGGAATATCAACACGGCTTGTTTCGGCAAACCCGCTTCTAACAGCCGGTAGCCCAGCACCCGCAAAATTTGGCGGTTTTCCAAATTCATTTCCGCAAGATTGGAGAGCACCCGTAAAGAGAGTGCCTTTTGCCCGCGCTGCGCCAGCGCATAGGCCACATCAAGATAGAAAGCCACGCTGTTCTCGTAATCAGGACGCTCGTCGAGGTAGATGCGGTACACATCTTCTGTGCGTGCTTTTTTCATCCGACGCAAATAAGTAGCATCCGGCGTCCACGGGCGTAAAGCGATTGCTGTTGTCCCGGGCGATGAGGCCGTCGAGGCGGAATTGGTGCTCAAGCCCTCTGCTTCTGAATGACTTTTTCTAGCGATGGCAGGGACAGCGGCAAAGTTAGGTGCTGCGTTTAACTCGGCCGAGGCGGGAATAGACGGTAGTACAAGGCGTTCAGCAACGAGCGGAACAGATACATTGTCGTCGCACTGGGCGCATCCTATCGGCCCTTCCCCGTTCCATGTTTGCGGAGTTGGCGAACCTTTAGTTTGCGAACGTTGTTGTTGGGCGGCTTTCTTTTTAGAAAAATCAGTATTCCACCAAGCGTCCCGCGCTTGCCATTCGTGGAGAACCCGTTCGATTTTGTTTGTTTCAACCGAAGTCTGGGACCTATACGCCCGTAGCTGCTCATATTCGGCTTTTAGCTCTAGCGGTGGCTCGATGCTATGGGTCACGTAATCTTCCACGCGATCCAGCACAATCAGCGAGGTTTCCCGCGTGGGGATGGAAAACGCCCTGCCCAAACGGCGGATTTCGCCGCGATGAAGTTCGTATTCCTCTTCTAGGCGGGCGATTTTCATCGAAGCCCAGAGATAGGGCACTCCGCTGGACAAGCCTTTCTTGGCGGAAAACTCAACGTAATATCGTTCACCGTTGCCAAAAGTCACGAATAGCCCACGCGAGGTATCAGGGACAATCCCCGCGATGAGAAAAGCGCCCCCTTCTGGCGAATCCATCCAAACGGCATCAGTGACGCCACCTTCCACGGAAACGATATGTGGATAACCCATCATTGCCCGCGCTGCGGCGGATTTGGCATCCGTTGCGGTGAGATGGATGACGTTGCCGCCGTTCGCAGCTAGCCCTCTTAAACGGGGAAGTTCCGCACCGGCTGTAGAAACCACAGCAAACAAGGGAGATGTGGGCGCGGCCAGAGGCTCGGTGCTGTAATTATCGAGACCGTCCGTGAAAAGGAAAAACACGTCGGCGGCGGTTTTTACGTCAAAAGCGCCTAGGTTGGTCGCGCCGTCATACACTGTGCTTTCAAGCGCCTTGCGCAACGCGCTCCAGTCGCCATTCTTAACGATGAAGTTTCGCGGCTCATCTGCCACATCACGCGCTTGCTGAAGCCGCACGGTGACATCGCGCACTTTGTTGAAATACGCATCAAGAAACGCGAATTCACGCGCATGGTCACGCTTTTGGCCAGAGAGCGAAGCATCCCAGAGAATGCCAAGCAAACTGGGAGGTTTGAGCAGATAAGGTTCAGGCGCAGGAACCTCGGTATAGAAATACCGCTTGCCGCCATGAATGCCAAAAACATTAAAATTTTCTTCAGACACACTACATGCTGAAGCTAATGGAACGGGACAAGGAACATTACGCATAACCGTCTTGACAGGCACCGTTAGCGTCAATTCATTGCCCTGTAGCCGCACGTTTTGCGCGTTGGTTTGCGCAATATATTTGTTGCCCTTTTCCCGAAAGGCCAATGTCATCCCAGCAAAAGCAGCGTTTGACCCGGTTACAAGGGGCGGCTTGGGTAAACCTTTGGCTTCTATGTCTACGTTAAGGCGGAATTTCTCAACACGTTCCGCATAAGAAAGCGGCAGCTTGTACTGCGCAAAACCCATGCCCGTCTGGCTAAGGCGTTCGCTATAAACCAGCCGGACACGGCGAGTTTGCCCCGGATTAAGCGGGTAGACCCGCAGCTTAAAGTGGTTGCCTTGGGTCATTTCCAGCAGTGCCGGGTCAATGCGCTGGCGGATAACTTCCTCAAATACCTGCCGCCCTTGGGTTTTATCCACCGTCACGGCATCGCGCATGGTTTCCTTGCCGTCTGCGCCCACCATCGACAGCGCAAAACCCGTCACCGTCTGGCCGTCGCGCAGCGGAAATTGCAGTTCGCCTTCTAGCACACGGGCATTGGGGTTGTAGAACGTCATCTCAACCGTTGTCCATGCCAGCCGTCCAGCAATTTCGGTATGGATGCTTAACTCGCGCAAGCTAACCGGCTTTTCCGCGCCCCGGACAGCAAGCTGTACCACGGCGGGTGGGCGCGGCGGCGCAGACATAGGCCGCTGGGCATACAGCGGCGGAGCGCACAAAACGAGGAACAACGCAAAAAGGCACAGGGCGATGATGTTGGTCCGGGAAGTTTGTTTCATGGTTTTTCCACAAGGTAAGTAATGATGTACCGCCCTTAAACGAACGACGGGAACAAGTAGGGTTACGGAACGGACAAAACCACAAAAACAGTTCGGAAGAGATAGAGGCTTACTCTTTCCCGATGAACCTGTAAGCCAGCGCCCCGAGCGTAGCGCCTAGGATGGGCGCCACCCAAAATAGCCAAAGCTGCGCAAGCGCCCAATCCCCAACAAAAACCGCCACGGCGGTGCTGCGCGCGGGATTCACCGATGTATTGGTGACGGGGATGGAAATCAAGTGAATCAAAGTGAGGCATAAACCAATAGCGATAGGGGCAAATCCCGCTGATGCCCTAGGGCTGGTCGCGCCGACGATGACGAATAGAAAAATCGCAGTCATCACGATTTCACAAATCAGCGCAGAGGCAAGCGAATAGCCGCCGGGGGAGTGTTCGCCATAGCCGTTTGAGGCAAAGCCGCCCAACGAGAAATCTGCTTTTCCGCTGGCGATAAGATACAAGATGCCGCCCGCGACGATGCCGCCTAGCACCTGGGCCACGATATAGGGCAGCAAATCCTGGCGGTTAAAGCGCCCCGCCACGAAAAGGCCCACAGACACCGCAGGATTTAAGTGGCAGCCCGAAATAGGGCCAATGGCATAAGCCATTGTTAACACAGTGAGGCCAAACGCAAGCGAGACGCCCACAAAACCAATTCCCATCCCTGGAAAACCCGCCGCCAGTACCGCGCTGCCGCAACCGCCAAGAACAAGCCAAAACGTGCCGACAAATTCAGCCATGTATTTCTTCATGGCAAACCTCCGTAAGATTTAGTGAAAGAAGGCGAGAGCCTCATACCGGCGCATTCCAAACATGGCAAACCCACCTAGGAACGGGAGTGATGATGCGGCTCTTCCTCCGGGAACGATAATAAATCAGAAGGTTCTGGTTGATGTCCCATTCGTGCTGTTGAAATCGTGCCCATCGCCGTGGAAGCACAATAAAAAACCGCCTTCCGGCGGTTTTTTATTTGAAAATCAGCACGTTGCTGAATTTATTTGGCGGAGACGAAGGGATTCGAACCCTTGATGCAGGTTTTGCCCGCATGCTCCCTTAGCAGGGGAGTGCCTTCGACCTCTCGGCCACGTCTCCGTTTTTCAGGAAAGCGGCACTATATCGGCTTGCCGCCGGCCGGTCAATTTTTGCGTTCTCTCAAGCGGCCCGGTCAAGGTTGAACGCTTTATGTAGCACGCGCACCGCCAGTTCCAAATATTTCTCTTCGATGACGACCGAGATTTTTATCTCGGAAGTGGCAATCATGCGGATGTTGATGCCTTCTTCGGAGAGCGTGCGGAACATCTTTGCGGCAACGCCGGGATGCGAGCGCATGCCGACGCCGACTACGGAGACTTTGCATACGCTTTTATCGGATTCAATGGCTTTGGCATTGATGACGGCCTTGACGCGGTCCAGTACGTTGATGGTTTTGTCCAAATCGCCGCGAGCGACGGTGAAGGAAAAATCGGTGGTACCGTCACGCCCCGCATTTTGGATAATCATGTCGATGTCAATGTTGGCATCGGCAACCGGTCCCAAAATTTGGTAGGCAATGCCCGGTTGGTCCGGTACGCCTTGGACGGTGATTTTGGCTTCGTCGCGGTTGAACGCGATGCCTGAAATAACGGGTTGTTCCATATCTTTGTTTTCCTCAACGGTAATGAGCGTACCTTGCCCTGCTTCTTCAAAACTGGAGAGTACGCGCAGCTTGACTTTGTATTTGCCCGCGAATTCGACGGAACGGATTTGCAATACTTTGGACCCCAAGCTGGCCATTTCCAGCATTTCCTCAAAAGTGATGGTGTCCAGCTTGCGCGCCTCGGGGACGATGCGCGGGTCCGTGGTGTAGACGCCGTCGACATCGGTATAAATCTGGCACTCGTCAGCTTTGAGCGCGGCGGCAAGCGCCACCCCGGTGGTGTCGGAGCCGCCACGCCCTAGCGTGGTAATGTTGCCATCGGCATCAACGCCTTGGAAGCCGGCCACGATAACCACTTTCCCTTCGTCAAGGTCACGGCGCATGGCGGCATCATCAATAGAAAGAATGCGGGCCTTAGTAAAAGCACTGTCCGTCAAGATTTTGACCTGCCCGCCAGTGTAGCTTTTCGCGGGAACGCCTAAGGTTTGCAGCGCCATCGCCAGCAAGCCAATGGTGACTTGCTCGCCGGTGGAAACCACCACGTCAAGCTCGCGCGGGTCGGGGCTGGCGGACAGCTCTTTTGCAAGCGCAATCAGCCGGTTGGTTTCCCCGCTCATCGCGGAAACAACCACAACAACTTGGTGGCCTTCTGCGTGGAATTTTGCGACTTTCTTGGCGACGTTTTT
>JAIRPB010000040.1 GCA_031257305.1 Azoarcus sp. | reverse complement strand
AAGTTTTGCACGGTTTTCATATGATGTATTTAGAATTTCAAAAAGCCGCATCATCCGTGCGGATAAATCGCTCCCGTCTTTTTTAGAATTTTCCACATATTTCAAAAATGCTTCTTTAGGAAATATCCCCGTATCTTCGGCAAATAAACAAAACAAAAGCCGTACCAGATACACTGCTAAATCATGCCCTTCGTAACCGTGTTCTTTTAAGGCGTCGTGCAGTTTCGCCATTTTCCCGGCGGCTTTGACGTTGATGTTGTCCTGTTCTGCCAGTGCTTCAGATTCAAGCGCCGCTAAATTGGCAAATTGCTGGGTAGGTTTGTGCAAATTCATCAACGCTAAAACCCTAAGAAAATCACTGTAAAACAATTGCGCGTCTGATTTCTCGCTCGTTACGTTTTCTCATTGCTTGGAAAAAGCCAGTGCGTTGGCGCGGATTACGTCCCAAGTTATTGACATAGCCCAAGTTCCTAAAAGCGCCAATTATAGTCGGGGCATGGTGCGCCGTGCCCGCGCACACACAGCGAGGGTTTTGCAAAGGGTTCTGTCTGCCAGCATGCCCGCTTCACCTTCCCTTCACGCCTCCCTCATTTCCCCTCCCTACGCTATTCACAAGCCCTGCCTAGCATGAACGTGCCGCTTTTGGCATGGGAGAAATGTGATGCTACGCAATGCTTTAATGCGCTTCGCGCAAATGGCGGGGGAGAGCCTCGCTACCAAGACTGTGACACTTACGGTCCCGGATATTCCTCAAACCCTCCGCAAGGGGCTGTCTGCGGGGTGCAAAACGGCTTCGACGTGCCTAATGGCACTCGCCATTGTGTTTTCGCCTGTTACCAAGGCGCAAACCGAGGCTCCGGCGGATAAAACCGAAAGCCCGTATTTTTATATTCCGGGAGGTGATGCGGCGGTCGATGCCCTGCCGCTAAAAGCCACCGACGTTGACGTGCGCATCGCGGGCGTTATCGCCGACGTGACGGTGACGCAGACTTACCGCAATGAGGGAACCCGCCCCATCGAAGCAAAATATCTGTTCCCCGGCTCAACCCGCGCTGCCATCCACGCGATGAATATACGGTTGGGCGACCGAATCATCATTGCCAATATCCGCGAGAAAAACCGCGCCAAGAAAGAATACGAACAGGCCAAGAGCGAGGGGAAAACGGCTTCGCTGCTTGAGCAGCATCGTCCCAATGTTTTCCAGATGAACGTGGCAAACATCCTGCCGGGCGATGAGGTGCGGGTTGAACTGCGCTACACGGAATTGATGGTGCCGGAATCAGGGCAGTACCGCTTTGTTTTTCCCACCGTTGTGGGACCCCGGTATGCGAGTCCTGCCGCCCCGCAGGAAAAATGGACCGCACAGCCGACGTTGTCGGCAGGTATCCCTTCCCCGTCTCGCTTCAACATGAAAGTCTCGCTGGATACGCCTATTAGCATCAAGCAAATCGGCTCTCCTTCGCATGCTATTGAGGTTGCGCAGCATAACGAGAAAAGCGCCGGGATCCGCCTCGCCGGGAATGCGGCTACTCCCGCGAATAACCGCGATTTCATTCTGGATTACCGGCTTGCCGGGGATACGGTGGAATCCGGCGTATTGCTGATGCGCGGTCAGGCCGCAAGCGATGAAAACTTTTTTCTAGCGATGGTTGAGCCGCCCAAGGCTGTGGCTTCAGACATCATCACCCCGCGTGATTACATTTTTGTGGTGGATGTGTCCGGCTCCATGCACGGCTTTCCGCTCAATACCGCCAAAGCAATGTTGCGCGAACTCCTCTCTGGCTTACGCCCGATGGACACGTTTAACGTGCTTCTGTTTGAGAGCAACAACGCTTTTCTCCACAAACGTTCCGTTCCCGCAACGCAGGAAAACATCCAGCGTGCGCTCTCGCTCATCGACAATCAAAACGGCGGCGGCGGCACGGAACTGATTCCGGCCCTGCAACGTGTTTATGCGTATCCGGGGCAGCCGGATGTTTCCCGCACCATCGTCGTTGTCACCGATGGGAACGTTCGCGTGGAAAGCCAAGCCTTTCAGCTTGTGCGCAAGAACCTTGGCGCGGCAAACCTTTTCGCTTTCGGTATCGGTGGCTCGGTTAACCGCCACCTTATCGAAGGTCTGGCGCGGGCGGGCATGGGCGAGCCTTTTGTGATTACCCGCCCCGAAGATGCGGCCCAAGAGGCTGAACGTTTCCGCAAGATGATTTCCTCGCCCGTTCTAACAGGGGTGCAGGCGCATTTTGAAGGCGTGGAAGTTTTTGACACCGTACCGGGCGCTTTGCCTGACGTACTTGCAGAACGCCCCGTCGTGCTTTTTGGCAAATGGGTTGCCAAGGAAGGCCACAGCAGCGGGAAATTGGTGATTAAAGGGCATCAAGCCAACGGTACCTACCAGCAAGAATTGCCCTTTGCCGAGTTCGACGAAAAAAACAATGAGCGCCTTGCCGCCCTGCGCCATCTGTGGGCGCGGCAACGTATCGCCGAACTTTCTGACGAAGAAAGCATCACGCCGCAGGACGAAGGCTTGCGTATTCGGATTACCGAGCTTGGGCTGAAATATAGCTTGCTCACCCAGCACACGAGCTTTGTCGCGGTCGACCGCCTGGTGAGAAACCCCAAACCGGCAGATACCGTGACTGTCGACCAGCCGCTTCCCCTGCCTGAAGGCGTGAGCAACTATGCCGTGGGCGGTAGCTACAACATTCCGGGTTCGCCTGAACCGGAAGCCTTGGGCGCACTGGCGGTTGTGTTCTCCATGATGGCGTTGATTGCGCGCCACAAAGCCCGGCAGCGCCGGTGCCGCCGCCACTTGACGTTCTGATGTCTTTCGCCATGAACGTGACCCTGCAAACCTGCGCCCGCCCGCTTAACCGCCTTCACCCGGCGGTTTGGCTGGCGGCGCTGGCTATTACGTTGTTCCCGCACTGGTTCTGGATGGCGCGCCGCATGCTAGATGGGTCGGATGACCCGCTGGGCGCCGTGGCGCTGGCCGCGATTTTCTGCGTTATCTGGAAAGTCCGCCGCGAATTGCTTGCCACGCCGCGGCCGGCATGGTTTGGCGCTTCGCTCTTGCTTGCCGTGCTCGCCAGCCTAGCTTGGAAAGTATTGCCCCCGCTGTTTGCTTCGCTTCTGGCCATAACGGGATTTGCCGCCGGGATGCTGGCTTTTCTGCCTGCCCGCGTTGCTTGTATGCCGGTTCTGGGACTCTCAGTGCTGGCATTGCCGCTAATGGCTTCGCTGCAATTTTATGCGGGCTATCCCTTGCGGCTTTTAGCGGCGGAACTCTCACGTTGGCTGCTATTGCCTTGGCATTATGTTGAGCGCGAGGGCGTGGCGCTTAAAGTCGACGGGCAATGGGTGCTGGTTGATGCGGCGTGCTCTGGCGTACAGCTTGTCTGGCTAGGGTATTTCACGGCCTGCGCTACGGCTCTGCTAACAGGTTGCGGCAACACCCGGTTCTTGCGCCGCTTGCCCGCTGTCGGATGCCTTGTGCTAACGGGCAATGTCCTAAGAAATGCCATTTTGGTGGCCTTGCAAGCCGACGGCCAGCCCGTTGCCAACTGGCTACACGAAGGCATCGGGCTTGCGACGCTGACGGTTGTCTGCGCACTGATTGCCTATCTGATGCGCGGTTCTGGCAACAACACAGAAGCGATTGAGGTCACATGAACGCGACTTTTCTCAAACTACTTGCCGCCGTGCTGTTGCCAAGCTGTTTGGTTTGGAACATCGCCCAAAGCTCCCGTGCCAGCGCCGCGCCAGACCCCACGTCCAGCATTGTTGCGGCCATAGAATGGCCCACACAGTGGCGGGGACTCAATTTGCGCCCGCTGGCGTTATCGCCGGTTGAACGCCGTTTTGCGCAAGGGTTTCCGGGCAAAACCGTGCGGCTAACCAATGACAGGGACGAAATAATCTGGCGCGCCATCGCCCGCCCGACCCGTCTGCTACATCCGGCCGCCGACTGTTACAAGGCACTGGGCTGGCGCATTGCCGATGAGCATCTCGAACAAATTGAAAACGAACGCTGGCGCTGCTTTACCGCCCGGAGGGAAGGTTCAAATTTACGTGTGTGCGAGCGTATTGAGGATGCTTCCGGCATTAGCTTTACCGACGCTTCCGCTTGGTACTGGTCCGCCGTCACCGGGCAATCTGTAGGGCCGTGGCAAGCTATGACGGTAGCGAGTCCGATGTAGCGTTGCGGGAATGCTCGTCCAACCCCTCCCAATCCGGGCTGTCAATAATCCGGCGCATCACGCGCTGGACTGTCAGTATCATGTTGTCGCGGTTAATCATAGGGTTACGGATGACACGCATCATCAGCCCCTCAAACATAGCCGCGATAATCTCAACCATCATGCCAAGCGTTTCTTCATCATCGTGCTTGCCATTGACTTGCCGCACGAGCCGCAAAGTTTCAGCCAGACTTGCCATACAACAGCAATCAGCGGCCCGCATAATGCGGGCCACTTCTGGGTTGCGGGTAGATTCGGCCGCGATTTCAATCTGTAGCCCGGCCCAAGAAGCGTCCATCGTATCTTTCACGCCTTCAGCGGAAAGGTCGACCATTGCCTTGGCCACATCCCGGGAAGCCCTCAATTCAGCCCATACCATCACTAGGCGCTCTAAGTCGCGCTGCACAATGGCGTTGATAATCGCTTCTTTGTTCTCAAAATAATGGTAGATGTGCCCGCCGCTCATCCGGGCTTGCCGCGCAATGTCGGCGATACTCGTGCCATGAAACCCGTGCGCACGAAAACAATGCTCGGCGGCGTCCAGAATCTGTGTGCGGCGTACCTTGGCACGGACGCACTTTGCTGGGGGGGCGGCGGATGTCTCTGGTAGAGAAAGTTTATCGGCTGTATTCATCGTTACGTCAGAACTGTGATTTACATTTCATTACAAGAAAGAAAAAACACAAGTTCAAACTTGTAACGTTTACCCATCTTAGCATAGAATAGAATGAACGTTCGTTCTAGAATGAACATTCGCCCCATCAACATTCCGCGAGACTCCCCATGAACACCCGTTTCCGGCAGTCGGCTTTACTTGCGACGGCGCTTGCCAGCGCCCTAACTCTCACTGCCTGCGACCGTTCCTCGTCCGCAGCAGCCCAAAAAGGCCCCGGCGGCGGCATGCCGCCCACAACGGTGAGCGTCATCGTCACAACCGCCGAAACCGCGCCGCTCGTGACTGAGCTCCCCGGACGTACCACCCCCTTCATGGTGGCAGAGCTTCGCCCGCAAGTCACAGGCATCATCCAAAAGCGGCTCTTTACTGAAGGCAGCTTGGTCACTGAAGGGCAAACGCTCTACCAAATTGACCCTTCCACCTACCAAGCCGCTTACAACAGCGCCGCCGCCAACAAAGCGCGGGCAGAAGCCAACCTTTACAACGCCCGCCTAAAAGCAGAACGCTACGCGGAACTGGTTAACATCGAAGCCGTGAGCAAGCAAGCCAATGATGATGCCTCTGCCGCGCTGAAACAGGCCGAGGCTGACGTAGCGGCTACCCGTGCGGCGCTCGACAAAGCGCGTATCGACCTTGATTTCACTCACGTGAAGTCGCCAATCCACGGCCATATCGGGCGTTCCTCGGTCACACCGGGTGCGCTTGTCACGGCCAACCAGCCTGCGGCGCTCGCAACCGTGCAACAGCTAGACCCTATTTACGTCGACCTCACGCAATCTAGCGCCGATATGCAACGGATGCGCCGCGATGTTGAATCCGGCAAAATCACGCTTAGTGACGAAAACAACATCCCAGTAGAACTCGTTCTTGAGGACGGTAGCCAGTACGAACACCCCGGCATACTCGCCTTCGCGGAAGTTTCAGTCGACATCGCCACAGGTAGCGTCACCCTGCGTGCCCGCTTCCCTAACCCAAACAGTACGCTGTTGCCCGGTATGTATGTACGGGCGCGGCTTGTGCAGGGGCAAACCGACCAAGCCATTATGCTGCCGCAAGAAGCATTAACCCACGACCAGCGCGGCAATTCAATCGTGATGGTTGTCAACGCCCAAAACATGGTCGAATCGCGCCAAGTGCAGACGCGGGGCTTACAGGGCAACAAATGGGTCGTCACCGACGGGCTTTCTCCTAACGAAAAAGTTATCGTCGAAGGCTTGCAAAAAGCCCGTCCCGGGCAGATTGTCCAAGCCCAAGTCATTAGCGGCAGAACAAACGCAACAACCGCACAGGCCGTCGCAACTGCCAAACCCGCCCCCGCTAAAGAGTAAGGACACCCCACTATCATGGCGCGATTTTTCATCGACAGGCCCATTTTTGCCTGGGTTATTGCCATCCTCATCATGCTGGCGGGGATTTTGTCTATCTCGACTCTCCCTATCCAGCAATACCCCGACATCGCCCCGCCCACCGTTGTTATCAATGCCCAATACCCGGGGGCTTCCGCGAAAGTAGTAGAGGAGTCCGTCACCCAAATCATCGAACAGAAGATGACGGGAATCGACAAACTGCTCTACATGAGTTCCACGAGCGATTCTTACGGCCGCGCTTCGGTCACGCTCACATTCGATGCCGGGGTTAATCCCGACATCGCCCAAGTCCAGACTCAAAACAAGCTACAACTGGCTCTGCCCCTGCTCCCCCAAGCCGTGCAACAGCAAGGGGTACAGGTCGTCAAATCAGCCCGCAACTTTCTGATGATTGTTGGTTTTGTGTCGAGCAACGACAAATTTGAAAGTGCTGACCTTGCCGACTATCTCGTCGCCAACGTGCAAGACCCCCTCACCCGTATCACCGGCGTAGGCGAAGTACAGGTATTTGGTTCGCAGTATGCGATGCGTATCTGGCTTGACCCAGACAAACT
>JAIRPB010000013.1 GCA_031257305.1 Azoarcus sp. | reverse complement strand
TGTGTATGATACGAAATTCTACGCAAAGGCACGAGTGCCCGTTTTATCTCCATGACCACCCTCCGCTCCCGCGATGTCCCTTCCCGCGCCGTCTCCGCGCTGGCCGCTTCGGGTATTTCTCCGTTGCTTGCGCGCCTTTTTGCGGCGCGCGGCTTACAAGCTCCCGCCGAACTGGATTTGTCTTTTAAGGCGCTTTTGCCGCCTGACACGCTCACGGGCGCACGCGAGGCGGCGGAGTTGCTGGCCGATGCCATTGAGGCCGGCGCGCACATGGTGATTGTGGCGGATTACGATTGCGACGGCGCAACGGCTTGCGCAGTGGGTGTGCGGGCGCTTCGGGCATTTGGCGCGGACGTGCATTATCTTGTGCCGGACCGTATGACTTTAGGGTATGGCCTGACGCCGGCAATGGTCGACATCGTGGCAAAGCTGGAACCCGAAGTGCTGATAACCGTTGATAACGGCATCGCCAGCGTTGAGGGCGTTGCGGCGGCGCGTTCATACGGCATGACGACGGTGATTACGGACCATCACCTTCCCGGCGAGACATTGCCCAATGCGGATGTAATTGTGAATCCCAACCGGCCCGGCTGCGGTTTTCAAAGCAAATCGCTGGCGGGCGTAGGGGTGATGTTTTACGTCATGCTGGCGCTGCGCGCCGAACTGCGCGGGCGCGGGGCGCTCAAGGCAGGGCACGAACCCAATCTGGCCGATTTGCTTGACCTCGTCGCCTTGGGCACCGTTGCGGATGTGGTGAAACTCGACCACAACAACCGCATTTTGGTTTCGCAAGGTCTGCAACGCATCCGAGCCGGACGCATGCAGCCCGGCATCCGGGCCTTGTTTGCCGTGGCAAAGCGCGAGACAGCGCGGGCTACGACGTTCGATTTGGGTTTTGCGCTAGGCCCCCGGCTCAACGCGGCCGGCCGTATCTCTGACATGGCGCTGGGCATTGAATGCCTGCTGGCCGACGAGGCCGGAGAAGCGATGCGGCTAGCACATAAGCTGGAAGAATTAAACCGCGAGCGGCGCGGGATTGAAAATGAAATGCAGGAGGCCGCGCATCTGGCGCTAGATGACATCCGCGTTGATGAAAGCGTTGCCATCACGCTGTTTGAGCCAGACTGGCATCCGGGCATCATTGGGTTGGTAGCGGGGCGCATCCGGGAAAAATACCATCGCCCCGCGTTTGCCTTCGCGCGCGGGCAAAACGGCGAACTGAAAGGCTCCGGCCGATCCATCCCCGGCCTCCACTTGCGTGACGCGCTAGAGACTGTCGCCCGGCAGATGCCCGGTTTGGTGCTACGTTTTGGCGGCCACGCGATGGCGGCGGGCCTCACGATTCACGAAGAAAACCTCCCGGCATTCCGCGCCGCCTTTGAAGCCGTTGCGGCCAGCGAGTTGAGTCCGGCAGACCTTGAACGGCGCATCGATACTGACGGCCCGCTCAACGCCGCTGAAATAACATTAGAATCGGCTCGCCAGATTGAGCAAGAGGTCTGGGGGCAAGGTTTTCCGCCGCCGGTATTCAACAATGTTTTCCACGTCGAAAACCAGCGCATCCTCAAGGAACGCCACCTTAAACTGCAACTCTCGCTAGGCGGCATCCGGTTTGACGCCATCCGGTTTAACTATGCCGGACAAGTCCCCAGCATCATCCACGCCGCTTATCGGTTAGACATCAACGAATACAAAGGGTTATCGAGCATACAACTGATGCTGGAACATTTAGAGGATGCCCGGGACTGAAATTGGGCGGTCTTGGATGGCAAAATAAAAGCCCGTTTTGAGCGGAAAAAAAGGGTTAAAGAAACGCGCTTTGGATTTATGGATAAGGTTCTTTCCAATTCTCTTCTTCTGGGATGTTACCCAGAATACTGATGTTGCCAAATTGAGAAAGCAGAATATCCCCGCAGTTTGACACCATACCGATATGCCGAATCTCATGCCCCGGTGAATTCGTCATGCTTTGTAATGCCATTTCGTAGGCTTCTTTTTTTACTTTTAGATAATCACTATAACCTTCGTCTGTTTTATTGTCACAGCAAACTCGGTGAAAATCGTAAACAAATGAGCCTCCAAAATCATAGTAATGGTTTCCATATCCCAATAAGGTAGTATAAAAATTGATTCTTTTTTGTGCCGCAAATTGAAGATTTTTTTCCAGTTCTTGGTAGGATATTTTTTTGAAATGCGTTGAAACAAAAGCTGTAGCACTTCCGTGACGGCCTTTCTCATAAAGCATAAATATAAATGGTTCTTGCAGTTGGTCAGCAGTTATTTTCTCATATTTGCCAGCGTTTCGACCCTTTAGTAGCACTTTTAGCCCAAAGTTATTTTCAAATGAGTTTTCACTTTGATAAGCATCGTCAATAAGTTTACGCATATCTGTTTCTTTAGCCGGGCTATTGATACCAACCCAGAAACTATCGTTACCATGTCTCCAATTATAGTTATAATAGTCTTTAATATAAAAGTTAATCATGTTCACTAAAATCGCTTTCTTCAACTCCTCCTCGCTTAAAACTCGCCCGGTTTTTAGGCAAACGCCTTGCATCTGCGCATAATATGCAGAGGGAGTCAGAATGGACACGAGGATAAGCAGGGCAATGGCGAGACGCTTGCCCCATTTTGAACGGAAAAAGCAGAATAAAAAACGCATTGAAAAGTTGCGGTTCATTGTCATATAACGGAATATCCCTTAATCCTCATTTTCCGTCACGTCACCAAGAATCCCAATTTCTGACCGTTTACCGAGCATAAACTCACCGCAGTTTGAAACCATGCCGATAAGCTGGACATCTTGTTTGTAAGGGTCTGTTGCGCCGCGTATAGCTATTTCATAGGCTTCTTGTTTATATTTCAGATACTCGTCA
>JAIRPB010000142.1 GCA_031257305.1 Azoarcus sp. | reverse complement strand
GTGCAAGAGCTTAGGTCTAACTCTACCTTTTCGCGGACAAGGCGGTATTGGTCGGGTGATATGTCTATGTCTTTCAAAATGCGCGAATCAATGCGTTTGAGGGCTTGTTCGCTTGACTCGTTGTAACGGTCGGCGTGGCTGAATGCCAACGCAATGTGGAGCAACTCCGTTTCTAGTCTGAGTTTTCCGCCTATCAGCGGGTTGAATTGTGCGCCGATAATTTCTGCGAAATCTGCGGGTAAACGCCAGTTGTCCATTAACGCCGCCGCCACTTCAGCCGAATCGCAGCCAATGATGCGGCGCTCGACTTCGTTGAGCGGTTCGCCTGTGGTATCTGAAATGGCTTGGGACTCTGCCGCTAGGTCGGGGACAGTCTGGTACATCACCAGATGCCCGACATCCGCCAGCAAACCCACCACAAATAAACGGCCGGGGAAGGGGCTATAAATTAACTGTGCCAATTCCCGTGCGGTTAACGCGGTCATCATGCAGCCAATCCAGTAACGCCTCATGTTCATGCACTGCGGGCGGATGCCGTCGAAAACGCTGCTCACCGTAATGGCTAGCACGGCTTCGTGCGTCTGCTGCAACCCGAGGACGGGAATGGCACGCTCTACGCTTTCAACCCTGCGGCTAAGGCCATAAAAGGCACTGTTGACCAGTTTCAGGATGCCCGCCGTGAGCGCCGGGTCAGTTTCCATGAGGTGTGCGACTTCGCTAATCGAACCGGTGGGCGATTCAAGCTGCTCGCGGACGCGGTAATACACCGTCGGCAGCGCCGCAAGCGATTCGATATAAGAGATGAGTTCCTGTGCAGAGTGCATGGCAGCATTACAATAATTAAGCGAATTATCAGCCATCGTTTCCGGGGCTGTGAAAACGTCACCAAGCCAACGTGACAAAATGCCCTGTCACGTAGCGGCAAAGTGCCTATTTAGGCGCGGTTGCGCCAGCACGACTGTACGACGTTGAGCAGTTCGGTAAATACTTTGGGCGTTCCCGCGACGACGTTGCCGGTTTTTAGGAATTCACCCTCTCCGTCAAAATCCGCAACAAAACCGCCCGCTTCTTGGATGAGCAGCGTACCGGCCGCCATGTCCCACGGCGATAGCCCGATTTCCCAGAAACCGTCTAGCCGCCCGCAGGCCACGAAAGCAAGGTCAAGCGCCGCCGCGCCCGCCCTGCGAAGCCCGGCGCTTTTCTGCGTGAGTTCCCGGAACATGGCGATATAGGCTTCAGCATGGCTGAATTGGCGGAACGGAAAACCCGTGCCCAATAGCGCATCCGCCAGACGAAGGCGGCGCGAGACGCGGATACGGCGGTCGTTCATGAAGGCGCCGCGCCCGCGTGAGGCAGTGAAAAGCTCGTTTGAGACCGGGTTGAAAATAACCGCGTGTTCAGAAACCCCTTTTCGCGTGAGCGCGATGGAGACCGCGTACTGCGGAAAACCGTGGATGAAGTTGGTTGTGCCATCTAGCGGGTCGATAACCCAAACGTATTCAGCCTGGTTTTCGGCTTCAGAACGGCCCGACTCTTCTGCCAGTATTCCGTGGTCTGGAAAGGCTTCGCGCAGGATGTCGACGATGACGGATTCAGCGGCACGGTCGACATCCGTCACAAAATCGTTGGGGGCTTTGGCTTCAATGCTGAGCAACTCAAGCTGGTTAGCCGCTTGGTTAATCACAGAGGCCGCCCGGCGGGCGGCCTTGACGGCGATATTGATAGCAGGGTCGAAATTGATACGCATCTTAAAAATATCTTCCTAACCCTATCTTCTTCCACGTCCATGACGGCATCGCGCGCGGGGGCCGCCCCACCTCCGGTATTCCCTTTCCGTGACCCACCGCATGTTATGCAGCGTGTTACTGCCGCCGCATTTGAGCGGGACGATGTAGTCAACCACATACCCCCTGCACGGCAGATGTCTCATTCCCGTGGAAGGACAAGCATGCCGGTGCGCAAAGCGGCTCTGGGCAACCGGACTCACGGCTTGTGACGGGGACGCCGCTAGGCACAGGCAAGCGGTGACAAGGGCAATGCCAAACTTTTTGAAGGTTCGCATGATTGTTTTCCTCTCTAAAGAAACCCCTTCCTTGAGGCGGGGACTCGGTACGGTTTAGGGCATCGCCTCTATACTGGACAAACGTTGCCGTCGTCCGGCGGCGAAGCCAAGGCAGGATAATACCCGCCATTTTGGAAAAATTATCGATAAAAATAGCGCCCTTCCCTACTCAGGTGCTTTCAATATGAATGTCAGTTTCCCTTTTGAACATGTGCGCGTCGTGCTCTCCCGTCCTAGCCACCCCGGCAATATCGGCGCAGCGGCGCGGGCGATGAAAACGATGGGGCTATCCCGCCTGTGGCTGGTTTCGCCCTCCGCCTTTCCTAATCCCGTTGCCGAAGCGCGTGCGCACGGCGCGGCGGACGTGCTGGCTACCGCGCAGAAGGTGGATACCCTGCAAGAGGCCCTTGCCGGCACAGTGTTTTCAGCGGCACTCACGGCACGGCGGCGTGATTTATCGTTGCCCCGTGCCGACCCCCGTGCGGCAGCGGCCGAGCTTGTGGCATGGGGCGGACAAGGCGAAGTCGCGCTGGTATTCGGCAACGAGACGAGCGGCCTCACCAACCAAGAACTGGCCCTGTGCGCCCGCCCCGTCACCATCCCCGCCAACCCTGCTTATAGCTCGCTCAACCTCGGCGCGGCCGTACAGTTGATGTGCTACGAATTGCGGTTAGCGGCCACACGCCCAAACGGGCCTGCCGCCTTTCCCGAAGCGCCTCCCAACCTAGCCACCCACGACGA
The DNA here is from genome assembly GCA_031257305.1 of Azoarcus sp. GTDB lineage: Bacteria > Pseudomonadota > Gammaproteobacteria > Burkholderiales > Rhodocyclaceae > WRNU01. The sequence continues at coordinate 4,235 of JAIRPB010000142.1, read as the reverse complement.
AATCGAAGGTTTTTTTGAACATCTTGAATCCAGCATCGTTGCCAGCGGCTTTTTAGACGCCGCCCAACCCCGCCGCCTGATGGCAAAGTTGCGGCGGCTTTTCGGGCGCACTCGGCTAGAGAAAGAAGAAATCGCTATCCTGCGGGGGATTTTGGCGAGTTTTAAGGACAATCTGCCACGTTAACCGTTATTCATTAAGAATAGACGCAGGCTCCGTAAAATGCTCATATCCGCGCACATCCAACGGGCGTAGAACATTTCCGGCAGCCTCCGCCAGCAGAATTTCTCCCACGGATTCAGTCAGCCTGCCGATTCGGGAAAGCGTTAGCCTAAGCGTCTCCCCTATCGCCGCGAGTTCTTCGCGCACTTCGGGTGAGGCCGCAAAAAGCAGTTCGTAATCATCCCCGCCCGACAGCAAGAGACAGCGCGCCAGAGCTTCATCCGCGCCAGAGTCAATCATCGAGCCAAGCGGCAACGCCTTAACCTCTATTACCGCGCCCACATTAGAAGAGCGGCAAAGATGCCCCAAATCCCCGGCCAACCCATCAGACACATCCAGCATCGCATGGGCCTGCCCACGCAAAGCCAAACCTAATTCCACCCGTGGCACAGGACGATGCAGCGCCGCAAGCGCATGCCCCGCATCAGCAAGATGAATGTTTCCCTGCAAAACGTTTAACCCTAGCGCCGCCAGCCCCGGCGTACCGGAAATCCAAAGGTCATCCCCCGGCAGCCCCCCGGCGCGGGTAATCGCCTCTCCCTCTGGCACTTCGCCAAACACTGTTACCGTCATGGAACGCGGGCCTTGCGTTGTATCGCCGCCGACCACATCAACGCCATATCGGCCGGCACACTCAAAAAAACCCTCCGCAAACAACTCAACCCACACAGCATCTGCACCAGGCAGCGTAAGCGCAAGCGTTGCCCACCGGGGCACGGCGCCCATTGCCGCTAAGTCAGAGAGATTCACCGCCAGCGTTTTCCACCCCAAATCACGCGGCGCGGCATCACAAAAAAAATGCGTCCCTTCCGCTAACGTATCGGTCGATACCGCCAACTGCATACCCGCCGACACGCGAAGCAACGCCGCATCATCCCCCGCTGATAAATCCGTATGCGGGGTCGGCCGGGTGAAATAGCGGCGGATGAGTTCAAATTCGGAATATGCACGTGCCACAGCAACGCCCCTCGGAAAACCGCATGCTGGCACGTTTTGGGAGACAGGTCAGCGCAATGTGCAATGGGGCGGGCCACAGTGGCCCGCCCCGTGATGAGAAAGTTCCCTACGCCATCGCCTCATACAGCGGCAAGGTCAAAAATTCGGGATAGTCCGGCGTAAGTGACATCTCGGCAAAGATTTTCGCGGCTTGCTCGTAGGTCCCGACGCCCTCCCCCCCGGCAGCAACGGTGGCTTTGACTGCTTCCAGTTCCTCATCAATCATCGCACGTACCATTTCCGGCGTGATTTTGCGGCCATCGTCTAGTACGCCTTTTGGGGAAACCACCCACTGCCAGACTTGCGAACGGGCAATTTCAGCCGTGGCGGCATCTTCCATCAGATGATGGATGGGCACACAGCCATTGCCCGCCAGCCAAGAACCTAGGTAGTGGATGCCAACGTTGATGTTGTTGCGCAAGCCTGCCGCAGTGATGGGCTGCTCTGGCCGAAAATCTAGCCAGTCTTTGGGGCCGAACGTGCCGGGGATTTGTTTTTCCCACTGGTGGGGTTTGTCGCCCAGCACATTGACGAATTCTTCCATTGCAATGCCCACCAAGCCCGGATGCGCAACCCATCCGCCATCGAAGCCGTCTTGCGCATCGCGCCGTTTGTCGTGGCGCACGCCTTTCAGCGCGTTTTCATTGGCGGCAGGGTCGTTTTTGATAGGAATCAACGCGCTCATGCCTCCGATAGCGGGCGCGCCGCGCTTGTGGCATGCCTGAACCAATGCCAGTGCGTAGGCCCGCATGAACGGCACTTCCATCGTAATCGCGCTTCGGTTGGCGAGACAGAAATTTCGGTTTTTGCGAAATTTTTTGATGCAGGAAAAAATGTAGTCCCAACGCCCTGCGTTCAGCCCGGCAGAGTGCTCGCGCAGCTCATACAGGATTTCTTCCATCTCAAAAGTCGCCAAAATGGTTTCGACCAAGACTGTGGCTTTTATCGTGCCATGCGATATGCCTACGTAATCTTGCGCCATAATAAAAATCTCGTTCCACAGGCGCGCTTCAAGATGGCTTTCAATTTTGGGCAAGTAGTAGAAAGGCCCCGTGCCGCGCGCAAGCTGTTCCTTGGCGTTGTGGAAGAATGCCAGCGCAAAATCGAAAATCCCGCCTGAAACCCGCTCGCCGTCGACGCGCACGTGCTTCTCATCCAGATGCCAGCCACGGGGCCGGATTTGCAGCGTCGCAATCTGGTCATTGAGCTGGTATTGCTTCCCCGACTCGTTGCTAAAAGTGAGTTGCCGCCGGATGGCTTGGTACAGATTGATTTGGCCTTGCAGCAGGTTTTCCCATTTGGGGCTGTTGGAGTCCTCAAAATCCGCCATGTAAGAATCCGCGCCGGAATTAAAGGCGTTAATCACCATCTTGGCCTCAACGGGGCCCGTAATCTCAACGCGGCGGCGCTCCAGTGCCTTGGGTAACGGGGCGATTTTCCATTGCCCGTCCCGGACATGCTGGGTTTCGGGCAGAAAATCGGGCATTTCGCCCGCGTCGAATTTTGTCTGGCGTTCGGCACGCAGACGCAGAAGCTCACGGCGGCGCGGCTCAAAAGCGCGATGCAGGTGCGCAACCAGTCCAAGCGCCTCAAAGCTCAAAATGGCCTCGTAACCGGGATGAATAGGCGCATCTATTGTGATGCCCGTGGGCAGGTTAATACTCATGGCAATCCTCGTGTTATGTCATCGTGGTGGTGTGTACGGCAAACGTTAGTGGAACTGCGCTTCTTCAGTCGAACCCACAAGCGCCTTCACGGAAGATGTCCCCCCTTGGATGACGGACGTTACCTCGTCGAAATAACCCGCGCCCACTTCTTGCTGGTGTGAAACAAAGGTATAGCCCATGTCGCGCGCGGAAAATTCAGGTTCCTGCACCATGTCGACATAGTGCCGCATCCCTTCGCCGCGCGCATAAGCATGCGCAAAGCGGAAGGTATTGAACCAATTGATGTGGATGCCCGCCAGAGTAATAAACTGGAATTTATAACCCATCGCGGCAAGCTCATCCTGAAAACTGGCGATGGTTTTGTTATCGAGGTTCTTTTTCCAGTTAAATGAAGGCGAGCAGTTGTATGCCAGCAAGCGTCCCGGACAAACCATCTGCACGGCCTTGGCAAACTCACGGGCAAACCCAAGGTCAGGCGTTCCCGTTTCGCACCACACTAAATCGGCATAAGGCGCATAAGCTATGCCGCGTGAGATGGCCTGCTCCAACCCATTTTTGACGCGGAAGAAACCTTCTTGGGTACGGCCGCCCGTAATAAAAGGCACATCATTTTCATCGCAGTCGGACGTTATCAAGCTAGCGGCTTCAGCATCGGTACGCGCCAAAATAAGGGTCGGCACGCCCATGACATCCGCGGCCAAACGCGCCGCAGTCAATTTTTCGATGGCCTCGCGGGTCGGCACCAGCACTTTGCCGCCCATATGTCCGCATTTTTTGACTGCCGCCAGTTGGTCCTCAAAATGCACGCCTGCCGCGCCGGCGGCAATCATGTTTTTCATTAGCTCAAAGGCATTGAGCACCCCGCCAAAACCGGCTTCGGCATCAGCCACGATGGGCAGAAAGTAGTCGATGTACTCCGGGCTATCGCGGTCAACGCCGCGCGCATGCTGGATTTCGTCGGCGCGTTTGAACGCATTGTTAATACGCCGCGTCATGGCAGGAACAGAATCGTAGGCGTACAACGACTGGTCTGGATACATGGTTTCGGAAGTATTGCCGTCGGCGGCCACTTGCCAGCCCGACAAGTACACGGCTTCCAGCCCTGCCTTGGCTTGCTGCATGGCCTGTCCGGCAGTAATCGCGCCAAAAGCGTTGACGTAGCCTTTCTTCGCCTCGCCGTGGAGTTTTTTCCACAGTTTGTCTGCGCCGCTCTTCGCCAATGTGTGCTCAATCTGAACCGAGCCGCGCAAACGCACGACATCGTCAGCACTGTAATTACGGCGGATACCTTGCCACCTCCAACGGGGATTGGTGGCCCATTCATGCTCCAAAGAGCGAGCTTGTGCTTCGCG
>JAIRPB010000101.1 GCA_031257305.1 Azoarcus sp. | reverse complement strand
TCTCGCCCCGTCCCAAATCAGCCTTTTATTTTCACAAACGCCCAAAAACCTTTTTTAACGATTCCAGTAAGGTTATTTCATTAGAAAACGTTAAGTGGTGCATGGCTGAAAATCCGTCTAATTTTTCGGTATCTAACCCTACAATACATAGGATAAAGTTTGCTGGGTAGATATGAAGTGCTTTTTTGATATGTTGGCATTTTTCAATATAATGACGAAATTCCCCAGTTTTACATTCGATTAAGACGGGGATATTATCAATGAGGGCAAATATATCTAATTCATACTTATCTCCGCTCGGTAGGGTGATGAAAAGGTTTCTTGTACAGGAAAATTGTTTTCCCTGTTTTCTGAAATTCATTAACAACAGCATCAGGGCATACCACTCTAGCCATAGACCATTAAAAAAATTACGGATAGCTTGCGCACTTTGCACAACAATTTTAAGTGTTACTTTTTCTTTATCATAAAATTTTTTTGAAATAAGCGACGCATCGTAGAGTTTTTTTGAGAATTCAAGAATCTTATCCGCATCTTTATTCTCTTTGAGGTGAATCAAGCAACTAGGGCGATTTTTTCGATAAGCCCAACAAATTTGATTGATAACCTCTCGGTATAGGTTGTAGTGATTACCGATTTCTAACGCGATTTCGTCATAAAATCCTCTTGTATCAACGCTTTCCGGTGAAATTTGTACTTCAATATTTTTTCTTTTGAAGAAAGTAAAAATATCTTTGTGCTGTTCTTTTGAGGAAAACCAAGTAGTATTGAATATATCAAGCTCATCGTTATTTTCTACTTTATTTGAATCAGCGGGGGAAATAATGGATTGAAGATGTTTTATTGTATTTAACGCTTCTTTATGTTTTTTAATGAGCAAATCTACAAAAAACACCGTCTGATAAACGCGGCAGGGTGTACCACACTGTGGGCATTGAGTTTCTTCATTCACCAAACCCTCATCAACTTCCCGCAAATAACCGCAGTGGTTGCAACGCGAAATGGCCATTTCAAATCCTTTTTATGGCAATGCTATAACTTGCCGCAAGCCATACCATTCTAGTTCTGCTTGGATAAAGGGCGCTTGGAAATATGTTACGGCCTCTCCGTAACAGGCGCAACATAACGCTCTCCGCGCTCTCCGGCATTGCCAAACCGCCGTTTGAGGTTTCACATCATCATGCGGGTTCTCTGGCTCATTTCCTTAATCAGCGGGAATCCTGAAACTCACCCTTTATTCTTTATTACGTGATGCTGGCTTGTTGTACTTGAAACACTGTTTACCAGCGGCATGCGCACGATACCCGTCTCCGTAATAACGGCCACTCTCGTAGGATGACGATAGGGAAAATACAGCGCACAGTTCAAAAGACGATTCGTTGAGCGTTTTATATTCGTAAGGCATGTTTGTGACGGGGTCGGCCGGTGGGCGGCGCATTTCCGTTTCTTCTTCAAGCACGGCTATATCTTTGGGTAACGCATTATGCTTTTCCGCATAACTCTGGACAGACCGGACAATGCTTTGAATATCTCGCAGGCGGCGCTCGTCCAAGCGGCGTTGCCGTTGGGTCATAGGGGATTCAAGTACAAAGGCGGCTCCAATGAGCGAGGCAATGACCACGGCAGAAGCAGCTATCGCTAACCTTTTCGTGACGGTCGATGGGTTCATGTTTCACGCTCTCCGTCACGCAGTTCCCGCAAGTAAAACCAGAAAACCGTCCCAGCAATCACGCCGACGACGAGCACTTTGAGGAAAAAACGGATGGTTAACTCTCCGCCTAAAACGTTATAGACCAGCGATACCAAATCGCCAATTACAAAACTGGCGGAGACGAACAGGGTTAAATAGGTTAGCCAGCGGCCAATCACTGTCAGACGGGCTGCCGGTTTGCTGGATAGTTCCTGCCGGATGCGCCGCGATATGAACAAAAAAGTGGGATAGGCCACGAGAAGAAACGACACGGAAAGGCGGATGCTGTCTTTCTCCGACCGCCAAGAATAGCTCTTTTCCATCGCCGGGTCGGGAAAGCCCAAATTTATAAAGCTGAACAACAAACTGCCAAGGTAACAGGCGCTGAGATACAGCGTGGTAAACATCAGCAGATAGAGAAAGGCTTCACGTGCTGAAAGGTAGGGGCGCGGTTTGGGAACGGGTATCGCAAAGGCAATGTCAGCAAATTGGCCAAGCGCGTTTTTTATCTGTTCTGCGGGCCAGTGAGCCTGAAGCAGGCACTGTTCGATTTCGGTTTTGGGTATTCCCTTTTCCAGCGCCGCACGAATGAACTGTTCGAGGTTCTGGGAGCTTGATGCCATAACGTGCCTTTTTCCTATGAAGATTGACAAATCAATAATTGGGACTACACAAATTCCACCTTAACCCCCTTTATTTTCGCGGGTTTAATGGCGTTTGGCGCACAGGGCTGCAAGCATAGGCCGCAACCCGTACAGGCGGCGGTTTCAATGCTGGCAAAAGCCAGTTCTACTTCTTTGCCGGAAGGTTTGACGGCTTTTTCGCGGCGGGTGACGTGAATAGCCGGACAGCCGATTTCTATGCAGTTGCCGCAGCCCGTACAGGCGGACTCGATAACCTCGAAAGCGGGCTGCTGTGCGTATTCGTCGATAAGCACACAGGGACGGTTGGTGATGATGACCGAAGGGCCGTGGTGTTTGATTTCCTCGCGCAGCGTTTTGAAGAGGACGGGCAGCAGGTAGGGGTCAACCACGCGGACGTGTTCGGGCGGGATGCCAAGGGACTCGACCACTTTCGCAAAGTCGATGCGCGGGGCGGGTTCGCCGTGGATGTCGCGCCCGCTGGCGGGGTTGTCTTGGCCGCCGGTCATGCCAACGGTGCGGTTATCCAGCAAAAGAACGGTAACGTTGCCCCCGTTATAGGCGATGTCAAGCAAGCCCTGCATGCCCATGTGCATGAAGGTGGAATCTCCAATGACCGCGACGATGTTTTTCTTTTCATCTTCTGGACCGCGCCCTTTGTCCATGCCAAGCGCCATGCCCATTGATGCCCCCATGCAGATGGTGGTGTCCAGCGCGTTCCACGGATGGCCGGCGCCAAGGGTGTAGCAGCCAATATCGCCCGCGATGATGATGTTTCTCAATTGGGACAGCGTGTAATACACGCCTAGATGCGGGCAGGCTACGCACATCGTTGGCGGGCGCGGGAAAACCGGCAGCGGGGCGGGCAGCGTGTCTGCGGCTTGGGCGTTGAATTCGGGAAAGAGCGGGGCGAGATGTTTTCTAAGAATATAGGGCGGCAGTTCCCCGGCGGCAGGAAGCAAATCTTTTCCCCGTGCGGGGATGCCAGCGGCGCGGATTTCCGTTTCGAGTAGTTGCTCGGTTTCTTCAACAACGATAAGGGTTTCGGTTTGGGCGGCTAGTTCGCGCACCTTGTCCATTGGTACGGGATACGAGATGCCTAGTTTCAGGATAGGCGCGTCGGGAAAAGTTTCGCGCACGTGCATGTAAGCCGGGCCGGAGGTCACGAATCCCACCCGTTTGTCTTTGCCGGGTTCTAGCCGGTTGAAGGCGCTGGACTCGGACTCTGCCGCGAGCGCCTTTTCTCTGGCGAATACTTCGGGTACGCGCTTTTGGGCGTTGGCGGGCACCATCACCCAGCGCGATGGGTTTTTCTGGAACCCCTCGGTAGCCCGTTTGGCTTCGCGTGAGCCGATATTTACTAGGCATTTTACATGGCAGATGCGGGTGGTGAGCCGCAGGATAACGGGGGTATTGAATTTTTCAGAGAGTGCGAAAGCGGCCACGGCCATATCGTAGGCTTCCTGCGAATCGGCAGGCTCGATGATGGGCAAATGCGCGAAACGCCCCCAGAAGCGGGAGTCCTGTTCGTTTTGCGAGGAAGAAAAACCCACGTCATCAGCCACCGCAATCACCAAACCGCCGACCACGCCCGTGAGCGTGAGCGTCATCAGCGCGTCGGCGGCAACGTTCAGCCCTACATGTTTCATCGCGCAAAAACTGCGCGCACCCGTTGTGGACGCGCCAATCGCCACTTCAAGCGAGACTTTTTCGTTGACCGACCATTCGGCGTAAATATCGGGGTAGCGGGCGACATTCTCCAGAATTTCCGTAGAAGGCGTTCCCGGATAAGCAGCGGCGACGCGGACGCCCGCATCCCACACAGCGCGGGCAATGGCTTCGTTGCCAGACATCAATAGGCGGGAACCGGCGGGGGGCGGGGCAAAGGGTTTGGTACTCAAGGCGTGTTCCTTCGGGGGATGAATAGACAAAACCCGCATTTTGCCGTGCCTGAAGCGGTTCGGCTATTGGGGTGTGGGTTTACCCAAAGGGAAAATATAAAACCCCGTCTTTCCGGTCGCCATCCGCTGGCTAGGAAAGACGGGGGAGGGGCGTTGTTGGGGTTTGGGGGTTTTAAGAGGTTTTTTTACGCCCACGTATCAATTTTTCCGCCGCCGCCTGACGCACTCGCCGCCGGGGGAGGGGGGACGGCTTGTAATAGCGCCAGTGCGCCCGCAGCTTCTAGGTCAATGGCTTTTTTAAGAACGGTTAGCCCAACGGCGGTTTGTGTTTGCTCTGCCGCGTTGGCGCTGGCAGCCGCGGCAATTGAGGTGATGTCCATGAGTGCGTATTTCCGTCAGTTTTGTTAGATGTATGGGTAACGGCAGCGGGAGGGAAAACTTAAACCTTAAGCTAGCAAGGTTTCTGTGAGGTTCTTCGTTTGCCATAATGAATGACGAATCACGCTTAATAGCCTAGCCGCTCCGCCATATTATGCCGTCCAACTATAAAACCAGTTCTTTGCCGCCCCCAGACAACGATGCGCTGGCACAGTCTTTGCGGCTTGTCGCTGTGATTCGCCAAGAGATTGACGGGGCAGGGGGGCGGATCCCGTTTTACCGCTATATGGAACAGGCGCTGTATGCGCCGGGGCTTGGCTATTACAGCGGGGGAGCGCAGAAATTCGGGAAAGAGGGGGATTTTATTACCGCGCCTGAACTCACGCCGCTTTTTGGGCAGACGGTAGCAGCGCAGGCGGCAGAAATCATGCAAATGAGCGCCCCCGCCGTGATTGAAGCGGGCGCGGGAAGCGGTGTGCTGGCCGCTGATATGCTGCTTGAGTTTGAGCGGCTGGGATGTGTGCCAGAGACTTACGGCATTTTGGAAATTTCGGCGGAACTGCGGGCGCGCCAGCGGCAGACTCTCTCTATGCTGGCCCCGGCGCTATCGTCACGTGTCGTGTGGCTTGATGCGCCGCCAGAGACGTTTTCGGGCGTGGTGCTGGCAAATGAGGTGCTTGATGCGATGCCGGCGCATCTCATTGTTGTGCGTGAGGGTGAGATTTTTGAACGCGGGGTCACGTATACCTGTTCCGAAGGAGAGGCGTTATTGGCTTGGGCAGATTGCCCAGCGCGGGGCAGGGTACGTGATGCGGCGCTGACATTGCTGGCGGAGGGGGCGATTGGGACGGACGGCGACTATGTCACTGAAATAAATCTTGCGGCGGCAGCATGGGTTACGGATTGGGGAACTCGTTTGCGGCACGGCGCTTTACTGCTGTTTGATTACGGTTTTCCGCGTGACGAGTTTTATTCGCCTTTGCGCAAGCAGGGCACATTGATGTGCCATTACTGCCACCGTGCGCACGACAATCCTTTTTTGTGGCCGGGACTCAACGACATCACCTGTTCGGTGGATTTCACGGCGATGGCTGAAGCGGGATTTAACGCGGGTTTGGAGGTGCTAGGCTATACCAGCCAAGGAGAATTCCTGCTGAACTGCGGCCTGCTGGACCATCTTGCCAGACGGGAGATGGCAAGCGATGCGAGTAGTTATGCCAAAGCGTCAGGCGCGGCGCAAAAACTGACACAGCCCCGTGAGATGGGCGAACTTTTTAAGGTGCTGGCTTTAGGGCGAGGCTTGGATAGCCCGCTTATGGGGTTTGCGTTCGGTAATCGTGTACATACACTGTGATGCAAACACAAAAAAAACCGGCCGGGAGTAAAGTCCCGACCGGCAAAACACCTAGAGGGACCATCAAACGCGGAGAGAGAGACGTAGATGGTATCTAGGAAGGGCGGCGGGCAGGCCGCCCAAGCTAACGGGCTGATTTTCCTGTAGGCAGAGTTGATTAAAAGGTTGCGCCAGAGGAGGGAGCGCAACCGGCGGCACGTCACAGGTCTCAGCTTCTGTTGCCACGGGAACACGGACAGCTGCCGTTCCGTTTTCCATGTCAAAAACAATCAGCATGATGTTCTCCGTGGTCTTTATAAGGGTGTTGGTTTTTGTTCTTACCCTGTCCCTTTTACGGAACATCTGCCTATTGCCTTGAGGCTGGGGACGATGCGGACCGCGCATTCTTTCACGCGGCGGGAGAAGGTAATACTCTGCAACAGGGGTTGTCTTTGTATGATGCGCCACACAAAGGAATGCTAAATCAATGGGTTTGATTTCCCGGTTTTTTTCTTTCTGCCTTCCCGCCCCGTCACTTAGCCCAGATACCCAGACGGGGCTTGATCGCGTTTTGGTGCTGGTTGATAAAAAATTAGGCGCAATGCCGGGTTTCGCCGCCCGTCTGGCTGTACCGGTGGCGCATGCGCGGGCGTACTGCGCAAAGCTGGTACATGCCTTACCGCCAGCCATCGAGATTAGCCGCCAGCATTTCGCTACAAGCCCGCTTGTACATGCCCTGTTTGCGACGGCAGATGATATTGACGCTTTGTTTGCCGCCAGTACGCCGGTCCGGGCGTTTCTCTCTGAAACCGTTTCTTGGAAGCAGGAGTGTTTTATAGCGTTGCTGGCGGCACGGCGGGTAGAAAAAAAGGTATTTGGCTCCGCCATACAGGGCAACGTGCTGATGGCTGACGTTCCGCAATCGCTGCTCCTGTTCTCCAACCAAACGCTTCTGTTACCGGCGGTTGATTCCGACGCGGCCCACGCCGCTTTGCTTGAAGCCGCATTTGATAGTTTGCTGCAAACGTTTGCGGGGCATCTCGATAGGGCACGGGAAGCCTACACATCGCTTCAAGCGGAACGCGAATTAGAGCGGGTCCGCCAACGTACACAGCCCACGGGCCATGAAGGGGTTGCTTTCCCGGAGCGGCGTCTTGCCGCGCTGGATGAGCGTCTGCGGGAACGGTTCCAGTCCCTGCAACCCGGCGTAGTTATAGACGAACTCGCCCGGTTCCTGATGGCCCCGGAACAGGCTCTGGCTCTGGAGCCTGTTCAGATGTGGGTGTCGCGCTCCGGCGTTATCCAAGAAGAAGGAGCGCACAGCGAAGATGCGATGCTGGTGCGTTTTATGGAACTCAAATCACGGGACCGACGGCTTCACCTTGTTTTGCCCGTGCGCATTGCCTACGATGAAGCGCGTCAAGCAATCGCCCGCTCACAAGCGGGGCGGGCAGCGCGGGAATATATGCTGTTGCTCTAGTAGCTTTGGAAGTTCTGGACAACTCAATGCGAGCCGAAGGCGAAGCAATCCATGTCTCATCAAGAACGGCCTTTTTGGATTGCCACGGCGCCGTGCGCCTCGCAATGACGGGGTTAAATTTGTGGGCTTTTCAGATTTCGTCATTGCGAGGCGAAGGCGAAGCAATCCATGCTTCATCAAGAATGGTTTTTTTGGATTGCCACGGCGCCGTGCGCCTCGCAATGACGGGGTTAAATTTGGGCTTTTCAGATTTCGTCATTGCGAGCCGAAGGCGAAGCAATCCATGTCTCGCCGACTAAGCCCTTGCGGTGATGGGAGAGGGCAGGGCAGCATTCCCTGCTAAAAGGGCTTTGCTTTGGCTTTTATTTTTCGTTGGGCCGTTGATGCGCTATGCTTCTCACTTTCTTCCCGGCGCTGTGCCGGGGATTTTCAGCCCAAAAGGAGCATCAACATGCCGCGTGATTTTTCTGAAGTTTATCTCTATAACTTTGAGGACCTCAAAGTAGGCCAAACTGCCTCTGTCGCCCGCACTGTTTCTGAAGCGGACATCCTTGCGTTTGCCGGGGTTTCCGGGGATAGCAACCCCGTACACGTCGACGAAGAATTTGCCGCTGGCACGATGTTTAAGGGCCGTATTGCCCACGGCATGCTCTCGGTTTCTTACATTTCAACCGTCCTCGGCACCAAGCTGCCCGGCCCCGGCGCGATTTATCTTTCGCAGTCAGTTAAATTCAAAGCGCCAGTGCGCATCGGCGACACCGTCGTGGCGCGCGCCACCATCACCAACCTTGAAGCCGACAAGCGCCGCGTAACGCTTTCGACCATCTGCACGGTAGGCGACAACGAAGTCACCGTGGGCGAAGCGCAAATTCTGCTGCCGAAACGTTAAAACCACTTTTTGGGCAGGGCGGGTCCCTTTCCCAATAATAATTAAAGCGGCAGATATAAACGTCTGCCGCTTTAATATTTCAACCCCGGCCTTGTTTTGTTAAGGGTTATTTCTAATCGCTTAATCCTGTTTTTTTGTAAACCCATTCCCGCGCATATCTGCAACGAAGTGACCTAAATCATCCCGCACCTCAACGCGGTAGACCGACACGCTCCTCCCCCTTGAGAGGCAAGTCGAACGGGCAATTAGCCGTTTTCCCTTGGGCGCGGCAAGATAAGAAATGCTGTTTGACTGCCCCACCGTAATGCCCGCTGTCTCGCCAAGCAACAACCGCAAATTAGAATGCACAGCAAATGCAAGGTCTGCCAGCGTAAAAATCGCGCCGCCCTGCACCGTGCCGCCTGCGTTTAAGTGCTCTGGCGTAATGGGCATACTGCACAGCACTTCTTCTTCTGTAACCGAATCAATAACAACGCCTGCATTCGTAGCAAAACGGTCTTTCGCAAAAAAAGCGCGGATATGTTCAAGGTTAATGCTCATCGCCATGCTCACTTTTTCCCCGCCGCCTTGCCGAGTTCAAACGCTTTTGCGTTTAATTCTGCCAACGCAGGTTTTTTGGCAGCAAAGCGCGCCACGATACAGTCTTTGAGCGTGGCAGAAGAAAAGGGAAGGTTGTCGGAAATAGCGCCGAGCATGATGGTGTTGACCAAGCGCAAGTCCCCCAGCTCACGCGCGATTTCTCCCGCGTCAAAATCATGCGCCTCAATCCCGCGTTTCCGCACGGCCGCCACGGGGTCGTCCGGGTAATTGAAAAGCCCAAGTGAAACGATAGGCGGGGTGAGTTTGAGTCGGTTAATCATGGCAATGCCGCCTGACGACGTGCCATTGGCCGGCCGCAAGTAATGACTCCAGCGCATGGCTTCAGCCGCTTCAAACCCCACGAGAATGTCTGCCTCGCCCGGCGGAATTTCCGGTGACAAAACTTTAGAACCAAAACGCACATGGGACGACACCACCCCGCCGCGCTGGCTCATGCC
>JAIRPB010000092.1 GCA_031257305.1 Azoarcus sp. | reverse complement strand
GTCAGTCTCAACGAAAACGATGAGGAAACACTGGCCGTCCTTGCCCATGAGCTGGGCCATCTCGCCAAACGCCACGGCATCCGCCAACTCATACAAACCTCTGTCGTTGCTGCCTTTAGCGCCGCGTGGCTTGGCGATATTTCTGGCGCGGCGGCGGCCGTGAGCGCCTCGCTGTTAAGTTCTAGTTATTCCCGTGACATGGAACGCGAAGCCGACGAGTACGCCGCCTATCTCCTCAAGAGCCAAGGCAAATCCCCTGCCCTGCTCGCCGATGCACTGGAAAAACTGGAAGCGTTTTATCGTGAGAAACAAAACCAAAGCAAGGACGATAAAACTGATAAATATCTGGATTGGTTATCGTCGCATCCCGGGACGAGCGAACGCGTCCAGAGGCTACGCGATGAGTAATCAATCGCGTGAGAGGCCGCAAGGCGCTCTTTCTACCGTCGGCACAGCCGCAGCGACAACCTCAAAAATTCGTCCCAGACCTCGCCCCGCGCCAGCCCTTTAATCATGCGGTCGATGCGGGCGGCATGTAAGAGCGCGGTTTGTAAAACAGGCCGGGCTAGGCGTGACAGCGCGGCGCGGATGGCTTGCTGGCGGGCGTAGTCGAAAATGCGCTCGCTTTTGAAAAGCGCGGGCAGAGGCTGTCCCCTATCAGTTTCGCCGCGCAATAGGGCCAGTGTGCGGATTTCGTTGGCAATGGCCCACAAAACAAGCGGCGGCGCGGCGTCCTCGCCATGCAGCCCGTCAATCAACAGGGCGCATCGTGCCGAATCCCCGGCAAGCAGTGCCTGACGGAGCATGTCAATATCGTAACGGGCCACGTTGAGCACGGCCGCTTCAACTTGGGAGAGCGTGATTTCTCCTTCGTTGTACAGCAAGCCGAGTTTCTGGATTTCTTGGTGCGCGGCAAGCAGGTTGCCTTCCACATGGCCGGCCATAAATTCCAGCGCGGCTTTGGGAACAGACTGGCGCTGAGCGGCGAGACGCGAGGCAATCCACGCGGGCAAAGCGTCCAAAGAAGGCGTTTCAAATTCAATGGCAATCCCGGCGCTAAGAAGTGCTTTGAACCAAGCGGTTTTTTTTGCCTGCCAGTCAAGCGCGGGCAAAGAAATAAGCGTCGAGGTACCGGCAGACAGTGCGCCGACATAACGCTGGAGGGCGTCTCCGCCCTCCCGGCCGGGCTTGGCGGTGGGGATGCGCAAGTCAATGAGTTTTTGGCCGCCGAAAAGCGATAAATTGCCAGCGGCCATCAATAACGTATCCCATTTGAAACCCTTGCCGACCACCACCATTTCGCGCTCGTCAAACCCCTGCTTGCGGGCGGCGGCGCGGATAACGTCGGCGGCTTCCAACGTGAGCAGTTCGTCGCCGTGCACAACCCACAGCGGCGCGAACGGCTTTTTTTCAAGCTGGCGGGCTAGGTCGCTTGGCGGCAAATTCATGGACGCCGCCAGACAGCCAGACGGCGCATCATCTGGCGCACAAGGTCATTCTGCATATCTTCAAAGAGCAAGAGTTCTTCTTGCTCTTTACCTAGCACCTGTTCGTCATCAAACGTGTATTCCCGCCGCACGGTCAGGCTGGTGGGCACAAGCAATTCTTTGCCTTGGGTGTCGACGAGGCTAAAACGGATAAGCTGGGTAAGCTCGTATTCGCGCACCCGGCCTGTGGCCGTCAGGCTTAGGATTTCGCGTGAGCGTTGGTTGGCAAGAATAACGAGCTTGGTTTCCGCCTTGGCAGGGTCTTCTTCCACTTTGGTGGAGCCGCTCAAAGCCACTTGGCGGCGCAAGGCAACGCCGAGCGGCGAATATTGGCCCGCGCCGATGTGGATGGTAGAAAAAGCCAGCGGCTGCGGGCCGCGCAGATGAAAGCCGCAACCGGCCAGAACAAACAGCCCTATGGCAAAAAGAATAAACCGCATGGGGCGGGCGTTGCACGATGATGTCATTTTGTCAGACCACGATGTTGACTAACCGTCCGGGAACGACCACCACCTTTTTAGCGGGTTTGCCGTCCATGAATTTTTGCGCCGCGTCAGAAGCCAGCGCGGCGGTTTCGATGGTGTTTTTATCTGCTTCAGCCGCCACCCGGAGACTGCCGCGCAGTTTGCCGTTAACTTGGAGCATCAGTTCAATTTCGTCTTGCGCAAGCGCCTCGGGCAACGGCTCCGGCCAAGGCGCGGCTAGGATGTCATCGCCCAAACCGCATTCCCGCCACAGCGCGTGGGCGATGTGCGGCGTTACCGGCGAAAGGAGCCGGAGCAGGATGGAAAACCCTTCGCGGGCCACTGCCTGTGCGGGGGGTTCCTGACGCGGTAGTTTTTCTAGGGCGTTGAGCATTTTCATCGCCGCCGACACCACGGTGTTGAACTGGTGCTTGCCGAAATCGTGATTGGCTTGTTTGAGGCAAACATGAACCTCGCGCCGGATGTCGGCCAGCGCCGTGGGCAGTCCGGCGGGTACGCCGCACGGTGCGCCCTGCCCTTGGATACCGTACCCAAACGCCCAAACGCGGCGCAAAAACCTTGATGCGCCTTCCACGCCAGAATCCGACCATTCCAGTTGCTGGTCAGGCGGGGCGGCAAACATGATGAACAGCCGTACCGTGTCCGCGCCGTATTGTTCAATCATCGACAACGGGTCGACGCCGTTGTTTTTTGATTTCGACATTTTTTCGGTTCCGCCGATAGTCACGGGCTGACCGTCAGCTATGAGCGTTGCGCCAACGGGCCGGCCGCGTGAATCGGTGGTGACAGAGACATCGGCGGGGTTAATCCATTGCCGCTTGCCGTCCCCGCCCTCGCGGTAGTAGCTGGCGGCAACAACCATGCCTTGTGTCAGCAAACGGGTAAACGGCTCTGAAAGATTGATTAACCCGCAGTCACGCAGTGCCCGCGTGAAAAACCGCGAATAGAGCAAATGGAGAATGGCGTGTTCAATGCCGCCAACATACTGGTCGACGGGAGACCAGTAATCGGCACGCGAATCGAGCATTGTGCCTGCGTTGTCGTGCGAGGCGTAGCGCAGGAAATACCACGAGGATTCAACAAACGTATCCATCGTGTCGGTTTCACGCCGCGCCGATTGGCCGCATTTCGGGCAGGCGCATTCGTAAAACGACGGCATTTTGGCAAGGGGCGAGCCACGGCCGGTAATTTCAACGTCCTCGGGCAGTACCACCGGAAGCTGCTCATCAGGCACGGGCACATCGCCGCAATGCTCGCAATGAATCATCGGGATGGGGCAACCCCAGTAACGCTGGCGCGAGATACCCCAGTCCCGGAGCCGGTATTGCACCCGCTTTTGCCCTAGCCCTTTGGCGGCGAGATCCGCCGCAATCGCATCGGTTGCGCCCGCAAAATCAAGGCCGTTATATTTCCCGGAATTTACGAGACGGCCATGTTCAGCGTAAGCCGCCATCCATTCCCCGGCCACTTCGCTGTAAGCCCCGTAGGTGGAGCGCACCACCATTTTTATGGGCAACCCATATTGCCGCGCAAAGGCAAAATCCCGTTCGTCATGGGCGGGCACGGCCATCACCGCGCCTTCGCCATAGCCCATCAGCACATAATTGGCCACCCAGACCGGCAGATACTCGCCCGTGAGCGGATGAACCACCCGCAACCCCGTATCCATGCCCTTTTTTTCCATCGTCGACAACGTGGCTTCAGCCACGCCGCCCTGACGGCATTCTTCAACAAAAGCGGCCAGTTCCGGGCTACGGGCAGCGGCGATAGTTGCCAGCGCATGTTCTGGCGCAACGGCCACGTAAGTAGCACCCATTAAGGTGTCAGCCCGCGTGGTAAAAACCTTGAGTACGCCCGCCTCGCCCACGCTCGCGAGTTCATAAGGAAAATGCAGTTCCACGCCTTCAGAACGGCCAATCCAGTTTTTTTGCATCAACTTGACCTGTTCCGGCCAGTCGGGCAACGTATCAAGCGCCGAAAGCAACTCATCGGCATACGCCGTAATCCGCATGTAATACATGGGAATTTCGCGCTTCTCAACCAGCGCGCCGGAGCGCCAGCCGCGCCCGTCGATGACCTGTTCGTTGGCCAGCACGGTTTCATCCACCGGGTCCCAGTTCACCGTGCCAAGTTTCTTATAAATCAGCCCTTTTTCGATAAGCCGGGTAAACAGCCATTGTTCCCAGCGGTAGTACGAGGGCGAGCAGGTAGCGAGTTCGCGTGACCAGTCGATTGCAAAACCAAGCCGCTTCAACTGCCCCTTCATGTAATCGATGTTGTCCCACGTCCATTTTGCCGGAGGCACTTTATTCTGGATGGCGGCATTCTCGGCGGGCATACCAAACGCATCCCACCCCATTGGCTGAAGCACGTTGTAACCGCGCATCCGGTGGTAACGCGCTAGCACGTCCCCAATGGTGTAGTTGCGCACATGCCCCATGTGCAGCTTGCCCGAAGGGTAAGGAAACATCGACAAGCAGTAATACTTAGGGCGGCTGCTGTTTTCAAGGGCGCGGAAAGCCGCGGTGGAGTCCCAGTGCTGCTGGGCATCGCCTTCAATGGCGGCGGGCTGGTATTTTTCCTGCATGGAATCGGGCGCTTCGGCGGGTGTGGGAAAACGTGGAAGTATAGCGCGGAGCAGGA
>JAIRPB010000084.1 GCA_031257305.1 Azoarcus sp. | reverse complement strand
TCATCCGTTCGGGCTTAATTTTTTGTGCGAACGGTGTACCGCGCCGTGCGCGGCGATGGCGTAGTTGTTCGCGCTGGGCGGGGCTTAATGTGACCGTGACGGGTTTGTTGCCCCGTCCGATGCCTTCAACTGTGAGCGGGGCGTCGTCAGCCGGGACGGCGGCGGCGGCGAGACGTTCGTCCTCGTCAAGCGCCATCACGATAACGCCGCGCCCCCCGGCTTGGTTTTTCATCTCGGCTTGCGGGAACACAAGCACCCGGCCCGCGCTGGAGGCGGCCACAATCCATTGCCCAACAACCCGCGTGGGCAGAAGTACGGTTTCCGTGCCTTCGAGCGTCATGAATGCTTTGCCTGCGCGCTGTCGCCCG
Source organism: Azoarcus sp. (assembly GCA_031257305.1). Lineage (GTDB taxonomy): Bacteria > Pseudomonadota > Gammaproteobacteria > Burkholderiales > Rhodocyclaceae > WRNU01. The sequence goes on along the minus strand of JAIRPB010000084.1, from coordinate 20,459 downwards.
GTGGCTTCTGCCAGCGTACAAATAAAGCCATAGCCGCCGCTGTTGGTAAAAAACCAGAGTGATTCAGGCGCGGCGCTTAATACCTGGGCGAATTTGCCGCCGTTTTGGAAGTCGGCGAGCGTTGAGACGGGCACGCCGTCGCCGCGCCCGCCGGGGAGGTCAGACACTCTGATGGTGTAAGCGCGGCCTTTTGTATCGAGCACGACGAGCGGCCAGATACTGCGTGTTTCGATAATGGCTAGCGGGAAGTCGCCTACTTTGTAGGTAATCCCTGCGGTATCAATGCCGTGGCCTTGGCGTGAGCGTACCCAGCCGTTTTTCGACACAATGACTGTGACCGGCTCATCCGGTACGCTGACTTCAGCCGGGGCGGTAGGCGCGACGGTTTCAATGAGCGTGCGGCGGGCGTCACCAAATTTCTTGGCGTCGGAGTCGATTTCTTTTAAGAGCAAACGGGTTTGCGCGGCGCGGTCGTCAAGGAGTTTGCGTAGGCTGTCGCGTTCTTCGCGCAAGTCTTTCAACTCTTTTTCGATTTTGAAACCTTCTAGCCGGGCCAATTGGCGCAGACGGATTTCGAGAATATCTTCAGCCTGAATTTCGGTGAGGCCAAAGGCGCTTATTAGCGCGGGTTTGGGTTCGTCGGATTCGCGGATAACACGGATGACTTCCTCAATACGCAAGAAAGCAATCATGCGTCCGTCAAGGATGTGGATGCGCCGTTCAACTTCGTCGACCCGGAAACGGCTACGCCGCTGTACGGTGGCGTAGCGGAAGTAAATCCACTCACTCAGAATTTGCAGCAGGTTTTTTTGCTGTGGCCGGCCGTCGCGCCCAATCATGGTGAGGTTGACCGAAACGGAAGTCTCTAGGCTGGTATGTGCAAGCAGCACTGCCATAAATTCGTCGCGTGGCTGGCGGCTAGAGCGCGGTTCCAGCACAACGCGGACGGGCGCTTTGTCGCTAGATTCGTCGCGGGCGGCATCGAGTATGCCTAGGATGGTTTGCTTGATGTTTTTTTGCTCTGCCCCAATTTCTTTTTTGCCCGCGCGCGGCTGTGGGTTGGTGAGGGATTCGATTTCAGCCAGCACTTGCGCGGTAGAAATGCCATGCGGCAATTCGTCGATGATGACGCGCCATTGCCCCCGCGCCAGTTCCTCAAAATGCCACCGCGCCCGCAAGCGTAGGCTGCCGCGCCCGCTGGCGTAGGCATCGCGGAGAGTTTGCGGCGGGGAAATAATCTGTCCGCCGCCGGGAAAATCCGGGCCGGGCAAAAAAGCAAGAATGTCATCAAGCGTGGCTTGGGGATTGCGGATTAAAAAGATGGCGGCGGAGGCTGTTTCATTGAGGTTGTGCGGCGGGATTTCCGTGGCCATTCCTACGGCAATGCCGGAGGCGCCATTGAGCAGCACAAAAGGGAGCCGCGCCGGGAGCAATTGCGGTTCTTTGAAAGCGCCGTCGTAGTTGGGGACAAAATCTACCGTGCCCCGGTCGATTTCGGACAGCAGCAGTTCGGCAATCGGGGTGAGGCGGCATTCGGTGTAACGCATAGCGGCAGCCGAGTCGCCGTCGCGTGAGCCGAAGTTGCCTTGGCCGTCGACTAGCGGGTAACGCAGCGAAAAATCTTGCGCCACCCGCACCATTGCGTCGTAGACGCTGGAGTCGCCATGCGGGTGGTATTTGCCGATGACATCCCCCACGACCCGCGCCGATTTGACGTGGCGCGCGGTGGCCAAAAGGCGCATTTCATTCATCGCAAAAAGAATGCGCCGCTGGACGGGTTTCAGGCCGTCTTCCACCTGCGGCAGCGCGCGCGCGCGGACCACGCTCATCGCGTAGGAGAGATAGGCACGTTCTGCGTACTGGTCAAGCGGCAGCGTTTCGGAGAAAGGCGAAGGGTCAGGCGTGTCGGGGGGGAAGAGCGAGTTATCGTTCATATTGCGGGTGTGGGGAAGTCAATGGGCTTGGGGCATGTTTAAGGAATCATCCCCGGTTCGGCAACGCCAAAATAAGTATTGCCAGTGTCGTCGCCAAATATTTTTACATGGAACATGCGGCTGTTTCCGCAGCCAGACATCTGCCAAGTTTCGTCGTTTTCCTGAACATAGCCGTGCGGCGGGATTTCTTGCCCATCTAGCAGGAAGCCGCCGGCGGGCAGGGGATGGAGGGTTTTTCCATTCAGAATTTTTTTTGAGAACATCATCCTGATGTTTTGGACGCCTATCTCAATGTGGTCAACCCGCGCACAGTCCGTGGCGGCCTCGAATCGTTTTTGGGCTGTTTTCAAGATGTCCTGTTTCAAGGCGGCAGAAGCGGCGGACTCCCCGCTCAAAGCGGGTTCCGCCAGCGCGTTATGCGCACAGAGGGCAAGCAAGAGAGCCGAAGCCGTTATCCAGCGGAGCATGGTGTGAGGGAGGCGCAAGCGTGAAGGGATGTTCAAAAACGGGTGACTTTACCCTATCTGTGGCGTTTCTCTGACAGAGTTGGCGGTGCTTTGCGGCGGTAAACGGTTTAGGTCGTGGCGGATTTGCCGCCAGTTTGGCAGGAAGCGGTCCATTAAATTCTGAAAACGTGCGTTGTGGCTAGGTTCAAGGAAGTGCGCCAGTTCGTGCACTAGCACGTATTCAAGGCAAATCGGCGGCTTGTGCGCCAAATCGGAGTTAAGGCAGATTCGCCCGGCTGAGGGCGAACAGCTTCCCCATCGTGTTTTCATGCGCCGCACGGCGATGCGCTTTACTTGGACGCCGATAACCGGTTCCCATTTCGATAGCAGGGCAGGGAGGGCCATGCGGACTTGTTCTTGCATCCAGGCTTTGAGTATTTGGGCGCGTTTTTCTGCGCTGCTGCCGGGGCGCAGGCGCAGTTCTAACGCCGAAGGCGTTACCGCGACGGAGGGGGCGGAGCGGGTTTCGATAATGGAGAGCAAAAGCCGTTTGCCCCAAACGTCGTGGCTTTCATGTTCCAGAGATTCACGGCGTGTTTCACGGGCTTGTTCTTGCATGCGACGCTGGCGTTCCCTAATCCAGTTTAGTTTGGATAGGGCAAATGTGTGGATGATGTGCAGCGGCATCCGCAAGGGCGCTGAAATGCGCACCCGCCCGTCAGGCGGGTAGACGTAAAGATGAAGGTGTTTGATGGGTTTTCGGATGAGTTCGGCGCCGATTTCGGCAAGGGTAAGGCTGTGATGGTGTTCCACGGCTTAATACTCCGGCTGGGCGGGGAGGAGGCGGATAGCCGTCTGGCGCTGTCTTTGTTTTTCAGGCATTTCCACGGTTACACAGGAATAGCACAAAGCAAAAAAGGCTTGCAGGAAACCCCCTTGCAAGCCTTTGATTTATTGGTGGGCCTCCTGTGAGTCGAACACAGCACCAACGGATTATGAGTCCGCTGCTCTAACCAGGCATGAGCTAGAGGCCCTTTGTTTTAGACATCGTTTTCGAGGAAGCTGCGTAGTTTTTCGGAGCGGCTGGGGTGGCGCAGTTTGCGCAACGCTTTGGCTTCGATTTGGCGGATGCGTTCGCGGGTAACGTCGAATTGTTTGCCGACTTCTTCTAGCGTGTGGTCGGTGTTCATTTCGATGCCGAAACGCATACGCAGGACTTTGGCCTCACGCGGGGTGAGGGAGTCGAGCACTTCGGCGGTGGCGTCACGCAGGCCGGCGTAGGTGGTGGCTTCGATGGGGGCCAGCGTGGCGGTGTCCTCGATGAAGTCGCCAAGATGGGAATCGTCGTCATCGCCGATAGGGGTTTCCATTGAGATAGGCTCTTTGGAAATTTTCATGATTTTGCGGATTTTTTCCTCCGGCATTTCCATGCGCACGGCAAGCGTGGCGGGATCCGGCTCTAGGCCGGTTTCTTGGAGGATTTGGCGGCTGATGCGGTTCATCTTGTTGATGGTTTCAATCATGTGCACCGGGATGCGGATGGTGCGCGCTTGGTCGGCAATGGAGCGGGTGATGGCTTGGCGGATCCACCATGTGGCATAGGTGGAGAATTTGTAGCCGCGCCGGTATTCAAATTTGTCTACGGCTTTCATTAAGCCGATGTTGCCTTCTTGGATGAGGTCTAGGAATTGCAGGCCCCGGTTGGTGTATTTTTTGGCAATGGAGATGACGAGCCGTAGGTTGGCTTCGGTCATTTCGCGTTTGGCCCGGCGCATCTTGGCTTCCCCGGTGGACATCTGGCGGTTGATGTCTTTGAGTTCTTTGAGGGGGATGCCGACTTTTTCCTGCAATTCGGTGAGCTTTTGCTGTTCTTCAAAAATGGCAGGGTGGATGCGGCTTAACGCTAGGGAGTAGGGCTTGCTGAGGGTAATTTCGTGCGGCAGCCATTCAAAGTCGGTTTCGTGCCCTGCGAAGGATTTGATGAAATGCGCACGCGGCATGCCGGCGCGCTCAACGCAGAGGTTGAGAATCCGGCGTTCGTGGTAGCGCACGCGGTCGACTACTTGGCGGACGGAATCGCACAGGCGCTCAATGGTTTTGGCCGTGAAGCGGATGTTGAGCAGTTCGTCGGAAATGGCGCGCTGGTGCTTGAGATAAGTTTTGTTTTGCGAGCCGTTTTTGGCGAGGACGCGGGTCATTTTTTTGTAGTAGTCGCGGATGACCTCGAAGCGGGCGAGGGCGTCGGCTTTGAGCTGTGCGAGCGTGGCGGCGTTGGCAGCGGCTTCGCCATCTTCGTCGACTTCGGAGTCGCCTTCTTCGTCGACTTCGGTATCCCTGCTGACGTCTTTGCTTTCATCCCCGGGGGCGGTTTCGCTTTCTTCTTCGCTACCTTCTGCCGCGCTTTCTTCGTTGCCTTCGCTTTCGGCGGAGTCGGCCGCGGCAAGCGTTTTTTCGGCTTCTTCTTCTGCCGCCGCTACCGCCGTGGCTTCTTCCGCAATGGCGTTGGGGTCGATAACCGCATCGACGATTTCATCAATCCGAATTTCGTCCCGGGCGGCTTTGTCGACGGTTTCCAGCATTTCGGCAATGGTGGTGGGGCACGCGGAGATGGCGTGCACCATGTGCTTTAAGCCTTCTTCAATGCGTTTGGCAATTTCAATTTCGCCTTCGCGGGTGAGAAGTTCGACCGTGCCCATTTCTCGCATGTACATGCGGACGGGGTCCGTGGTGCGGCCAAATTCGGAATCGACGGTAGAAAGCGCCTGCTCGGCTTGCTCTTCGGCATCGTCTTCGTCAACGGGGCTGGCCACGTCGTCGGTCATGAGCAGGTCGTCAGACGCGGGCGCGGCGTCAAAAACTTGGATTCCCAGACTGTTGAAGGTGGTGATGATGTCCTCGATGCGCTCGGCATCGGCTACGTCGTCGGGCAGGTGGTCGCTAATCTCGGCATAGGTGAGATAGCCGCGCTCTTTGCCAAGCGTAATGAGAGACTTGAGCTGGGTACGCCGGGTTTCGGCGTCAATTTGGGCGGCTTCTGGGCTTTGTGCAACGAGGGCTGTTTTTGATTTGGCGTCCTTCGTTTTGGTGGTTCGCTCTTGGGGGGCGCCGGTCTTGCGGGCATCCTTGGCTTTTGCGCGGGCCATGATACTCCTCGGTGTGGGTGCGTGAAAACGTAAAACGGGCAATTCTATTATGAGACGTTAGAATCTGTAAAGTTTCTAAGCGTGTTTTTTTCTCTTAAAAGTTCAGCGAGACGGGACTGTTCCACAGGTGAGAGAGCGGTAGCGGTTAACCGTTCCGTGAGTTCTTTAATTTCCCGGTCGACTAACGCAATCTGGAGGTTGCAGAGGGTGTCCTTAAATTGTTGCTCGATGTTGGCCGGGTCGCGGAATTCGTCTAAATCGGCGAGTTGCGTGGCCATTTTGTTGAGGGTGTCACTGTGGGGCGTGTCGCGGAAACGTTCGGTTAGCGCGCCAAGGCCCCCGACGGTTTCGCCTAGTTCAACGAGGTCGGCAATCGCAATGAGGGCGCGGCCTTCTTCGGTTGTGTCTGGGATGAGGTCAGGCGGTAGCTTTGAAGCCAGTGACGGGTGCTGGATGACGAGCCGCAGTAGTTTGGCGACGAGCGGGGATGGGGCGCTACGCGGCACGGAAGCATGTTGTTTTGTGCCGGGTGTTCTGCCTGTTGCGTCCGTATGGGTTTTTGCGCGACGCGCGGGCTGAAGGCCGAAATTTTGTTCGATTTCGGCTTGGGTCAGCTTGCTGGCGTCGGCAATGGCTTTGACGAGTTGCAGGCGCAGGACGGAGGCGGCTTCTGGGATGCGGGTGATGAGCGGTCCGGCTTCATGCACTAGGCGGGAGCGGCCTTCGGCTTGGGCGAGGTCGTTGTTCTGGCGGAGTTTGCCGAGCAGGAAGCTGGCAAGCGGGATGGCTTTCGCGGCGGCTTCGCGCAGGGCGTCCGCGCCTTTTTCGCGGATGAAGGTGTCGGGGTCGTGTTCGGGGGGCAAAAACAGGAAGGCGAGCGTTATATCGTCGCGTAGCGCGGCGAGGGCGTTTTCGAGTGCGCGCCATGCGGCTTTTCGGCCGGCTTCGTCGCCGTCAAAGCAAAAAACGATGCGGTCCGTTTGGCGCAATAGTGTTTGGATGTGGTGTGGCGTGGTGGCTGTGCCGAGGGTGGCGACCGCGTTTTCTACGCCGAATTGGGCTAGGGCGACCACATCCATGTAACCCTCAACCACGAGGGCAAAACCGGCTTGGCGGATGGCTTTCTGGGCTAAGGAAAGGCCGTAGAGTTCGCGGCCTTTCTCGAACAGGGGGGTTTCGGGGGAGTTGAGGTATTTGGGTTCGCCGGTTTCAATAATCCGCCCGCCAAAAGCGATGATGCGCCCCCGGCGGTCGTGGATGGGGAACATGATGCGGTTGCGGAAACGGTCGTAACGCCGCCCTTGGTCGTTGTCGATGACCATGCCCGCCGTGTGGAGGAGCTTGTCCCGGTAGTCGGCAAAAATCCGTTGTAGCGCCGTGGATTCGTCGGGGGCGAAGCCGATGCCGAACCGTGCGGCTACATCGTCAGAGAGGCCGCGCTTGCGCAAGTAGGCGGTTGCCAGCGGGGAATGCCGGAGTTGCTCGCGGTAAAACGCCGCGCTAGCGGTCATGATTTCAATCAGGCGGTCATGGCTGCCGTCTTGTTGTTTGAAGCTGCGCCCGTCGTCGGGGATTTGTAGGCCGGCGTCCCGTGCGAGTTCTTGGATAGCCTCGATGTAAGACAGGCCGTTGTATTTCATCAGAAAGCCAATGGCGTTGCCGCTCTCGTGGCAGCCAAAGCAGTGAAAGAACTGTTTGGCGTGGCTGACGGAGAAAGAGGCGGATTTTTCGGTGTGGAAGGGGCAGCGGGCGTAGTAATCAGCCCCGCGCTTTTTGAGCGGTAGGTAGCGTTCGATGACATCGATGATGTCGACGCGGGCAAGTAAATCCTGAATGAAGGACTGTGGAATCATCGTTTGCCCAAAGCAACATGCCGGGGAGTTCCGAGAGGATACTCGTCCGGCTCAATCTGACAGCAGGGTGTGGATGTTTTTTTGGGATGCTGCCCGAAACAGGGAGGCGGTTTCAGTACAGTTTGGGCGGTAGCATCTGGCTACGCAAACGCTTGTGGTTGCGCTTGATTGCCGCAGCGAGTTTGCGTTTGCGCTCGGCTGTGGGCTTTTCGTAGAACTCACGCGCACGCAGTTCGGTGAGCATGCCTGTTTTTTCGATGGTGCGCTTGAAGCGGCGGATGGCAACTTCAAACGGCTCGTTTTCTTTGACGCGGATACCCGGCATTGCCTGTTTTCCTTGTGTTGCAAAATAATAAGCCGCGCACTATAGGCGAATCCGAAAGGAGAGGCAAGGCTTCTGTCACAGCGGGCTTATATAGGGGGCGTATTTGGGTTAATTTGGTACAGGGTACTGTTTGTTGGGAAGGATGCCGGGATGAAAGTATTGGGGATTGAATCCTCGTGTGATGAAACGGGAGTCGCTATTTACGACAGCCAAGAGGGATTGCTGGCGCAAGCCCTGCATACGCAGGTTAATCTTCATGCGGTGTATGGCGGCGTTGTGCCCGAATTGGCTTCGCGTGACCACATCCGCCTTTTGCCGGTGTTGATTCGCCAGACGTTGCGCGAAGCGGGGCTTTGCGTGGCGGATATGGACGCGGTGGCTTATACCGCAGGCCCCGGTTTGGCCGGGGCACTGCTGGTGGGGGCAAGCGTGTCCGAAGCCTTGGCGCTGGCGGCCGGGATTCCGGCTTTGCCTGTGCATCATCTGGAAGGGCATCTGCTCTCGCCCTTGCTCTCGGATAATCCTCCGGCGTTTCCGTTTGTGGCGCTTTTGGTATCGGGCGGGCATACGCAGTTGATGCGGGTAGCGGACGTGGGCGATTACGAACTGTTGGGAGAGACGCTGGATGACGCGGCCGGAGAGGCTTTCGACAAGACAGCGAAGATTCTAGGGCTTGGCTATCCGGGCGGGCCACAGTTGGCGGCGCTTGCTGCGCGGGGCAGGGCGGGGCGGTTTAAGTTGCCGCGCCCGATGCTGCATTCCGGGGATTTCGACTTCAGTTTTAGCGGGTTGAAAACGGCGGTCCTGAACGTGGTGTCGTCATCAGATTGGGATCCTGCGTTTTCGGCAGATTTAGCCGCTGATTTTCAGCAGGCCGTGGTGGACGTGCTTGCGGCTAAGTCAGTGGCGGCGCTCACGCATACGGGGCTGCAAGCCTTGGTGGTGGCCGGGGGCGTGGGGGCGAATCTGGCGCTACGTAACGGGCTGGATACGGCCGTTGCCCGGAGAGGGGGGCGTGTGTTTTACCCGGAGCCAATGTTGTGTACCGATAATGGCGTGATGATTGCTTTTGCGGGCGCGCAGCGACTGATGCGGGGGGAGCGCCCCCCCGCCGAACCTGCGGTCCGTGTGCGCCCGCGCTGGCCTCTGTCGGAAAACAGGGGTTAGGAGTTCGTCGCTAGAAAAGCCATTGGCGCTGTGCGCCGTATGATTTAGCCCGTTTCTAGCCTTGGTTTTTAGCCCCGCCTATTTTTCCTTCGCTGCCGTTGAGCAAGCGGCGGATGTTGGCGGCGTGGCGCCAGATGAGGATGGCGCCGATAGCAATTACGCTCAGCGTGATAGCGGCGTTAGCGGTGAAGAGCCATGTGGCGATGGGGGCGGCAATTGCCGCCATGAGCGCGGCAGCGGACGAATATCGGCTCACGGCGGCGACCAACAGCCAGATACCGAGGCAGGTGAGCGCAATAAAGGCGTTTAGCCCCAACATGACGCCGAGGGCGGTAGCAACCCCTTTGCCGCCGTTAAAACGTAGAAAAACACTGAAAACGTGTCCGATAAAGGCCGCCATGCCGGCAAACGCGGCCATTTCTGGACTCATGCCGAGTGCCCCGGCCGCCCAGACCGCTAGCCAGCCTTTCAGACAATCGCCTGCCAGCGTGAGCGCCGCCGCCGCTTTGTTGCCGCTACGCAAGACGTTGGTAGCGCCCGGATTGCCTGAACCGTAGCTGCGCGGGTCACGAAGCCCGAACAGGCGGCTGGAAATAATGGCAAAGGGAATGGAGCCGACAAGATAGGCGGCGATGAGCAGTAAGTTACGTGGGTCGAAAATCATTGTTTTTCCGTAGAGGGTGCGCAATTGCGGGTATGGTAGCTAAAATTACGGGAATGTTCGATTTTTATTGGGAAGCATTATGAATTTCATTTTTATCGAAGGCTTGCGTGCCAATGCGCGAGTCGGGATTCATTCCCGCGAGCAGTTTGCGGTACAGCCCATTGAGGTAGATATAAATTTCGGTATACCGGACTTAACGGGCATTGGTGATGATATTTCTCGTACCATTGACTATTCAGTGGTTGTTGAGACTATCAGAGCCGAACTTTTGGTACGGAACTTTAATCTGGTTGAAACTTTGGGGGAATTTATTGCTGATTTGCTGTGTAACAAATTTTTCGCACAGTGGGCAGAGGTGAGGGTTTCTAAACCGGGAGCGGTGAAAGGGGTGCATAAGGTTGGTGTATCCATCCGCCGTGATAAGCAGCAGGATGTTTAATAAGCGCGAGATACCGCCTTTTGTTGAAGTGAACTCGCAAGTTCAGATATAAATACAAGAAATAAAAAACCCGGACAAGCCGGGTTTTTTATTTTTGGTGAGGCCGGGGTTACACAGCGAGCTTATCAATTGTGCCGCCATTCGCCAGGTAATCAATAACCCAGCGGGGCTTGCGGCCGTGCCCTGTCCAGCCTTGGGAGGGATTGACGGGGTTGCGGTACTTGATGCTTGCGCCAGAGCGGGAAACCGTTGCGGAGCGGCTATCCCCGCCGTCAATTTCTAACAATTCATTGAGGGACAGCCCTTGTTCGGCGGCTAGTTTTTGTACGCGCCGGAGAAGGCGCTGGGTTGCGGAACCACGACGGCGGATTTCTGCTTCAACTTGAGCCCGCAAAGTACGCAATTCAGGCATGGGCATGTTTTCGAGGTCAATCATTCTGTGTTCTCCAGAGTTTCGGGATTAAAGATATATGTCACTCAAAACGCCACGGCAATGACGTGACTGACATACATTAAGCGTTGCAATTATAAGGGCGCAACATCCCAACAAAAAACAGTTCGAGTGCTTATTGTGCCATCGTTTGTTTGGGAATGCAAAACATTTGTTTTGAAATGAGGTTATGTAATTCACAGTTTGAAAGTAATTGATACCAACATTGGACGGCACATTGAAATGTGTACTCGATAAAGGATTCAGGCTGTCATATTGAGTAACGGTGGCGGAATAGAGATGTATTTTTCTGCATAAAATCAATTTTGTTAGCTGCGCGGATGATGGTTTTGGTGAAGCTGTCTGAGCCGTTCGCGGGCAACATGGGTATAAACCTGTGTGGTCGAAATATCCGCGTGACCTAGTAACATTTGCACGACGCGCAAATCAGCGCCGTGATTGAGTAAATGCGTGGCGAATGCGTGCCGTAGGGTGTGGGGTGAAATTAATTTTGGGGCAATATTGGCGGAAATGGCATGTTGTTTGATGATGGCCCAGAATCTTTGGCGGGTCATAGCGGCGCCTAGGCGGGAAACGAAGAGCGCATCGCAGGTTTTCCTGTTTAGCAGTAATGGGCGGGCTTCTGAAATATAACGCCGTACCCAGTCAGCGGCGATTTCGCCTAATGGAACAAGGCGTTCTTTGTTGCCTTTTCCTAAAATACGCACGACGCCTTCTATTGTATCGAGCGCGAATATTTTGAGTCCGGTGAGTTCTGATACCCGTAATCCGCTGGCGTACATGACTTCAATCATGCAGCGGTCGCGCAGGCCCAGCGCGGTATCGGTATCAGGGGCTTTTAGGAGATTTTCTACTTGGGTTTCGGAAAGCGTCCGTGGAAATCGGGTTGTTGGCAAGGGCGAGTCAAGTTTTAGCGTTGGGTTTTCGGTAATTCGCCCGTTAATTTGCAGGTATTGGTAATAGCGCCGCCAAGCGGCGAGAAGCCGCCGCTGGCTAGCCGGTTTGGTACGGCGGTTGAATTCGGCCAGCCAGCCGGAGAGGTCCCCGGTGTTTGCGGCATCGATATTTTTGCCGCGAAGGGCAAGCCATCGCCCGAAAAGGGCTAAGTCGCTGCGATAGCCCGCTAATGTATTGCGTGATAGCCCGTGTTCAAGCCACATCGCGTCACAGAAAGCGTCAAGCTCGCCCACAAGCGCGGCCGGCAATTCGGGGGCGGAGCGGGGCATTGGCGATAGTGAATATTCAATAAATATTGTGATTGCTTGCGTTAGCTGCGTATTTCGCCATGCCCGAAAACAACCCATTTCTGGCTCGTTAAACCTTCAAGCCCAACGGGGCCGCGTGCGTGGATTTTGTCGGTGGAAATGCCGATTTCCGCGCCAAGCCCGTATTCAAAACCATCCGCGAAACGGGTGGAGGCGTTAACCATGACCGAAGAGGAATCGACTTCGCGCAAAAAGCGCATGGCATGCGTGTAGTTTTCGGTAATGATTGCTTCTGTATGCCCTGAACTCCAAGCGTTGATATGGGCAATGGCTTCATTTAATCCTGCGACAATTTTGATTGCGATGATGGGCGCGAGATATTCCTCGCGCCAATCTTCTTCATTTGCGGGAACGAGCTTTGCGCCGGGAATGGCAGCTTGGCGCAAAAGAGGAAGCGATTCTTCGCAACAGCGCATTTCCACGCCTTTGGCGGCGAACATTGCCGCGATTCCGGGCAAGGCTGTGGCGGCAATTTTTTGGGCGAGCAATAGCGTTTCAGCGGTATTGCAAGTGCCATAGCGTTGTGTTTTGGCGTTTTCAACGATGGGGACGATTTTTACGGAATCGGCATCGTCGTCGATATATACGTGGCAATTGCCATCAAGATGTTTAATAACGGGAACCCGCGCTTCGGTAGCAATGCGGGCGATTAACCCTTTCCCGCCACGCGGGACAATTACGTCGACATAATCCGGCATGGTGATGAGCGCGCCGACGGCGGCTCGGTCGGTGGTATCCACAACTTGCACGGAAGCGGCGGGTAGGGCTGCCGCAGATAGCCCCGTCTGGATACAGGCGGCGATGGCGCGGTTGGATTCAATGGCTTCAGAACCGCCGCGCAGGATAGCGGCGTTGCCTGATTTTAGGCAGAGCGCGGCGGCGTCGGCGGTGACGTTGGGGCGTGCTTCGTAAATGATGCCGATAACGCCGAGCGGTACGCGCATTTTGCCTACCTGAATACCCGATGGGCGGCGGCGGAGTTCCGTGATTTCGCCGATAGGGTCGGGAAGGGCGGCAATTTGTTCGAGGCCGGCGGCCATTGATTCGATGCCTTTTTCATTTAACGTTAGGCGGTCGAGCATGGCCGGTTCAAGCCCGGCTTGTTTTGCCGAGGCCAAGTCTTTGGCGTTGGCACGAAGCAGCGCATCTTGCTGGCGGCGGATTTCATTTGCCGTAGCAATGAGCATGGCATTTTTTGCGTGGGTTGAAGCCGCCGCGAGTACACGCGACGCTTTACGCGCTTGCTGGCCAAGGGCGCGTATGGATTGCTGGATGTCCATATCAGGTACTTTTTTGCGGAATCGGGAACGGGCGTTATTATGACCGCTTTCGTGTGCGTGAGGGTGGATATGAAATATCTCGGAAGTAGCGCGTTTATGCTGAGTTTTGCTTTAGTTGCGGCATTTCTAACCAACCTAGCGGGCATTTTCCCTGCCAGTGTGCTTACGCCGCCCGTGCGGAGCAATCTCACCCTCTTTCTGCTGGCCGGGATGATGACGTTGTCGTTTTCAAGAATTCCGGTAAGAGATTTGAATCTGAATCCCTTCCGCGAATCCCGTTCGCTCATACGGGGACTGCTGATGGGGTTGGTGATTCCGGCCATTATTCCCGTGGCGGGCTATCTTGTTCTCAAACGCACGGATTATGGCGATTACGCCGCAGGGCTTGTTTTTATTGCCGCAACGCCTTTTGCGGCTTCGGTAGTGCCGCTTTCTTTGATTTTGCGGGGCGATATGGTTTATGCCGCCCGTGCGACTATTTTTACTTATATTGCCGCGCTTATCTGGATTCCCTGCGTCGCGTATGGGCTGCTGGGGACGCTCGTGGATATGCGTGCGCTCGTGGCCGCCGTACTGGCGGTGATTGCCTTGCCGTTAGTCGTTTCCCGCTGTTTCGTTAATGTGGCGATTGACCGTGCGAAGCTGGCGGTGGTTTTGAACGGCGTGATTTTTATTCTTGTGTGGCTCTCTGTGAGCGCCGCCGATTTTAGAAGCGTGGCGCCGGTTATTTTGCTGGCAGTGATGCTGGTGATTGTGCTGAGGACTTTCGCCCTCGGGCTGGCCGTTGACGTGGTAGAGCGCAAACTCGGCATTAGCCGGGCGCAGCGGGTATCGGATATTTTGATTGCTTCCTACAAAAATAAAGGCGTTGCGATTGCGCTGTGTGTTTCGGCAATGGGGCCGCTTGTCCCGAAAGCAATGGCGGCGATTGCCGCCTCCATCGTCGTGGAAGTGTGCTGGGTTATCTATATGGATTCCGTCCTATTTTCGGAAAAGAAACCGGTTTCTGCCGACCAAAGCACATTGGCCGCGAAAGGCTGACGGGGCGGGGTTATTTTTGTTATGACGAAACCGAGATTCCGCCGCCTAATCTTCAGATTGCTGCAACCGTCTGATGTTCGGAATAGCTATTTCTCGCCCATGAACGGTAATTAAGCCAAGTTCCGCGAGTTCATGCAGGATGCGCGAAAGATGTTCCTGCGTCATGCTCAGGCGGGAGGCGAGCGTGTTTTTGTTCATGGCGAGCGTAACCGTAAAGGCATTATCCCCGCCGTTTAGCACATTTTCGGGGATTTCCCGCAGCAGAAAGCTGATGATGCGTTTCTTGCCGGAATGCAGGGAGTAGTCCCCGATGTCGTTAATCAGCTGGTGCATCCGCACGGAAAGGCTTGCAATCATTTTCCGGGCCAGCTTCGGGTCACGGTCCAGTTCGTTGAACATGACGACTTTGGGGAAGAAAAGAATCCAAGAGTCGACCAAGGTTTGCGCCGTGACGACGTGGGGCCGTTCCATAAACATGACGGCCTCGCCAAAAGTCTGGTTTGGCTGGATGATTTCCACCACCTTCTCTTGGCCTTGGGATGAAGTGAAAGAGAGCTTGACTAGGCCATAAAGGAGCAGGTGCATCCCTTTGCATTCGTCCCCTTTGTTGAACAGAACTGTTCCTTTTTTTACTTGAAGTTCCCGTGCGCCCTGTGTGATGCGCGCAATTTCTTCTGGTGAAAAGCCGCTAAAGAGGGGGCGGTTGGCGAGCTGGACTTTAAGATCGATGGGGGACTCTTTAGTCATGAGGGACGCCTACGGGGTAGGAGGTGTGTCTCCTGATAAGTGACAACGAAAAGTGACAACAGTTTTTGGTGCCGTGATTGTAGCCCTTGAATGAGGGCACAGTGACAAATTGGGAACAGCGCGGTGCGTAGAACAAAAAAAATCTCACAAATGCTTGCAATCTTGCCGTGCGTTGTTAGAATGCGCGGTTTTCGTGCTTCGGGGTTCTCCCGGGCAGGTTGACCCGGACGGGTTCCAATACTGACCGCCCGCCTTTTTACAGGGGGGCGGGGAAAGTTGGGGATATTTTTATGATTCAAATGCAGTCAAGGCTCGACGTGGCCGATAACACCGGCGCACGCTCGGTGATGTGCATCAAAGTGTTGGGCGGCTCGAAGCGCCGCTATGCCACCGTGGGCGACGTTATCAAGGTCACGGTAAAAGATGCCGCCCCGCGCGGACGCGTGAAGAAGGGCGATATTTATCATGCCGTTGTGGTACGCACAGCCAAAGGCGTGCGCCGTCCCGACGGTTCGCTCATCAAATTTGATAACAACGCCGCTGTATTGCTCAATAACAAACTTGAGCCGATTGGTACGCGCATCTTTGGGCCGGTCACACGCGAACTGCGTTCTGAACGGTTCATGAAGATTGTTTCGCTGGCGCCGGAAGTGCTCTGAGGGGGTCAGGATGAACAAAATCCGCAAAGGTGATGAAGTAGTAGTCATTACAGGCAAGGACCGCGGCCGCCGTGGCACGGTGTTGCGCCGGGTGAGCGATGAGCGTCTTTTGGTTGAGGGTATCAACCAAGTGAAAAAACATGTCCGCCCCAACCCAATGAAAGGCGAAGTGGGCGGCGTTATCACAAAAGAGATGCCAATCCATATCTCGAACGTCGCGCTGTTCAACCCCGCGACGCAAAAAGGCGACCGCGTGGGAATCAGGGTGCTTGAGGATGGCCGCAAAGTGCGCTTCTTCAAGTCGAACAACGAACTGGTGGATGCGTAAGGAATAGCAATGGCTCGCTTGCAACAGTTTTACAAAGAGACGGTTGTGCCCGATTTGCTCAAGCAGTTCGGTTACAAATCCATCATGGAAGTGCCGCGCATCACCAAAATTACCCTGAACATGGGTGTCGGTGAGGCTGTCGGCGACAAGAAAATCCTCGAATTCGCCGTGGGCGATATGACCAAAATCGCTGGACAAAAGCCTGTGATTACCAAGGCGAAAAAATCCATCGCCGGCTTCAAAATCCGCGACGGTTATCCCATCGGCTGCATGGTGACTCTGCGGGGGCCACGGATGTTTGAGTTCCTAGACCGCTTGGTTACGGTAGCCCTGCCGCGTGTGCGCGACTTCCGGGGTATTCTTTCTAAGGGGTTTGATGGCCGTGGTAACTACAACCTTGGGGTGAAGGAACAAATCATTTTCCCCGAGATCGAGTACGACAAAATCGACACGCTGCGCGGGATGAATATCAGCATCACGACGACGGCCAAAACCGACAAGGAAGCGAAGGCGCTTTTGGGCGCGTTCCGGTTCCCGTTCAAGAATTGAGGGCACTATGGCGAAATTGGCTCTAATTAACCGCGAAGAAAAACGCCGCAAGGTTGTGGCGAAGTTTGCCGCCAAGCGCGCAGAACTCATCGCAAAAATCAAAGATATGAAGTTGCCTGAAGAAGAGCGCCATGCTGCGCGTCTGGCTTTGCAGGAACTGCCCCGTAACGCAAGCCCCGTCCGTACCCGCAACCGTTGCAAGCTCACGGGGCGTCCGCGTGGCGTGTTCCGCAAGTTTGGCCTGTGCCGGAACAAATTGCGCGAAATTGCCTTCAACGGCGAAGTGCCTGGCATGACCAAGGCGAGCTGGTAAGGAGAGTTAAAGATGAGTATGTCCGACCCTATCGCCGACATGTTGACGCGCATCCGTAACGGCCAGCAGGCCCGGAAAACGGATGTGCGGATGCCTTCTTCAAAACTCAAGGCGGCGATTGCCAAAGTTCTGAAGGATGAAGGCTATATCGACGACTATGTTGTCCGTGAAGCAGGCGGCAAGTCTGAACTTGCCGTGGCGCTTAAGTATTACGCCAACCGTCCGGTTATCGAGCGCATTGAGCGGGTCAGCCGTCCCGGTCTGCGTGTCTATAAGGGCAGCGACGACCTGCCAAGAGTCATGAACGGTTTGGGCGTGGCCATTGTGTCGACTCCCAAAGGCGTGATGACGGACCGCGCCGCCCGCGCTAGCCGCGTTGGCGGTGAAGTTATCTGCCTAGTGGCCTAAAGGGAGGATTTTATGTCTCGTGTAGCAAAAAATCCGGTGGCCATCCCGGGCGGCGTTGAAATCAAAATAGCCGACGGCAACCTTTCAGTGAAAGGCCCGCTTGGGACATTGAGCCACGCGGTATCTTCTTCTGTCCAAGTGGAACGCGAAGGCGATGTGCTGAAGTTCATCGCCCGTGAAGGCGCGGCAAATGCCAATGCGCTTTCCGGCACAACCCGCGCACTGGTCAATAACATGGTAACGGGCGTGACCAAGGGCTTTGAGAGAAAACTGACTCTCGTCGGGGTCGGCTACCGTGCCCAAGCCCAAGGGAACAAGCTCAATCTCTCTTTGGGCTTCTCCCATCCGGTTGAATACTCGTTGCCTGACGGTATTAAGGCCGAGACGCCAAGCCAGACCGAAATCCTCATTAAAGGGATTGATAAACAGCGGGTTGGCCAAGTTGCGGCTGAAGTGCGGGCCTATCGTCCCCCCGAACCCTACAAAGGCAAGGGCATCCGCTATGCGGACGAACAGGTTGCGCTGAAAGAAGTCAAGAAGAAGTAAGGTGCCCAATCATGAATAAAAAAGAAACCCGTCTTCGCCGTTCGCGCAAAACCCGTGCGAGGATTGCTGAACAGAAGGCCGTGCGTCTGACCGTGTTTAGGTCGAATTTCCACATTTACGCCCAGATTATTTCGGGGTGCGGCTCAAAAGTGCTGGCCTCGGCTTCCACGCTTGAAGCGGAAGTGCGCGCCCGCATACCCTACGGCGGCAACAAAGCGGCCGCCGCAGAGATAGGCAAACTCATCGCCGAACGCGCAAAAACAGCTGGAATCGAAACCGTGGCTTTTGACCGTGCCGGTTTCCTCTATCACGGCCGCGTCAAGACATTGGCTGAAGCCGCCCGTGAAAACGGTCTGAAGTTCTAAGGGGACACGAATGGCCAAACAACAAAACCAACGCAAGCAAGCCTCTGAAGAGCGCGATGACGGCTTGCGCGAGAAAATGGTTTCGATTAACCGCGTCACCAAAGTGGTGAAAGGCGGGCGGATACTCGGTTTTGCGGCGCTGACTGTCGTCGGCGACGGCGATGGCGGTATCGGGATGGGCAAAGGCAAATCCCGCGAAGTGCCGGTTGCCGTCCAGAAAGCGATGGACGAAGCCCGCCGCAAGATGAAAAAAATCTCCCTCAAAAACGGGACACTGCATCACACCGTGGTCGGCAAGCATGGCGCGGCTTCCGTGCTGATGCGGCCCGCGCCCGGGGGCACCGGCATCATCGCCGGCGGCCCGATGCGTGCGGTGTTTGAGGTGATGGGCGTTACCGACATCATCTGCAAATGTATCGGTTCCACCAATCCATATAACGTCGTGCGCGCCACGCTCAATGGCCTGCTGGCTGTCAATACTCCGGCAGAGATTGCGGCCAAACGCGGCAAGACGGTTGAAGAAATTTTGGGGTAAGCGATGTCCGATAAAAAAATCAAAGTTACGCTGGTCAAAAGCGTCATCGGCACCCGGCAGTCACACCGCGCTACGGTGCGCGGTTTGGGATTGCGCCGTATCAATCACAGCGTTGAAGTGGCTGACACGCCCAGCGTGCGCGGCATGATTAACAAAGTAGCGTATCTGCTCAAGTGCGAGGGGCTATAACTATGACAACAACCATGCGCCTGAATACCATCAAGCCGGGGCCTGGCTCCAAACATGCCCGCAAGCGCGTGGGCCGTGGCATTGGCAGCGGCCTAGGCAAAACCTGCGGGCGGGGGCATAAAGGCCAGAAATCCCGTGCGGGCGGTTTCCATAAAGTCGGTTTTGAAGGCGGGCAGATGCCGTTGCAACGCCGTTTGCCCAAACGCGGGTTTGTGTCGCCTGTCCGTGGCCTGAATGTAGAAGTCCGACTGTCCAAATTGGCGACCGTGCCGGTGGATGAAATCGATTTGCTCACGCTCAAACAAGCGGGGCTTGTTCCCGGTAACGCACTCTCTGCGAAGGTTATCCTCTCTGGCAAAATCGAACGCAAAGTCACTCTGCGCGGCGTAGGCGTCACGAAAGGCGCACGTGCGGCCATTGAAGCGGCGGGCGGTTCGATTGTTGAAGCCGAAGCAACGGACGCGGCAAGCAAGTAACAGGATATAAATCGTGGCCAAGTCTGCTTCCACAGTAGGGAACACCGGGAAATTCGCTGATTTGAAACGGCGTCTGCTGTTTCTGATTGGTGCCGTCATCATTTACCGCCTAGGTGCCCACCTACCTGTGCCGGGAATCAACCAAGAAGTCTGGAACAACATCTTTGGTAGTAGCCAGAATAAAGAAGGCATTCTCGGTATGCTCAACATGTTTTCCGGGGGAGCGTTGTCGCGCTTCACGATTTTCACGTTGGGAATCATGCCGTACATCTCTGCATCCATCATCATGCAGTTGTTGGCGGTCGCCATTCCACAGCTTGAAGCCATCAAAAAAGAAGGCGAAGCCGGCCGGCGCAAGATTACGCAATACACGCGCTACGGCACTGTCCTTTTGGCTTTTGTGCAAGGCTTGGCTGTGGCAATCGGGATGGAAAGCCAGAACGCCGTGCTTGACCCGGGATTTGTATTTCGTTTCGTCACCGTCGCCACGCTCGTGACAGGCACGATGTTTTTGATGTGGCTGGGCGAGCAGATTACCGAACGCGGGCTAGGCAACGGTATTTCAATCATCATCTTCGCAGGGATTGTGGCAGGCTTGCCCAACGGTATTGCGGAGTTGTTCGGGATGGTCAGCAGAGGAGACATTACCAGTCTGCTCGCGCTATTTATTTGCGTATTAGTCGTGCTGGTGACGGCGTTTGTTGTTTTCGTCGAACGCGGCCAGCGCAAGATACTAGTGAATTACGCAAAACGGCAGGTAGGCAACCGGGTGTATGGCGGGCAAAGCTCGCATTTGCCGCTCAAACTCAATATGTCCGGGGTGATACCGCCTATTTTCGCCTCTAGCATCCTTCTTTTTGCTGGGTCGGTAGGGCAGTGGTTCGGCTCATCCGAAAGCACGTCATGGATACGCAACATTGCGGGGGAACTCGGACCGGGTAGGCCGATTCATATGGTTCTCTACTCGTTGGCGATTGTCTTTTTCTGCTTTTTCTATACCGCGCTCGTGTTCAATCCGCGTGACACCGCAGACAACCTCAAAAAGAGCGGGGCGTTTGTGCCGGGTATTCGCCCGGGTGAACAAACGGCGCGTTATGTCGACAAAGTGCTGATGCGGCTCACTCTAGCCGGTGCGGCTTACATTACCTTGGTTTGCTTGTTGCCTGAAATTTTAATGATGAAGTGGAGCGTCCCCTTCTATTTTGGCGGCACATCGTTACTGATTGTGGTGGTGGTGGCGCTCGACTTCAAAGACCAAGTGCAAAACCATGTGCTGTCGCACCAATACGAAAGCCTGCTGAAAAAGGCAGATTTCAAGGGGGCGGGCTTTCCGGCC